>DQGU01000114.1:8350-8581 GCA_003524565.1 Rhodospirillaceae bacterium | reverse complement strand
AAATCATGGAAAATCGCACTGTTCCTGCCGCTGCTGACCGTGCCGCAGGTGCTGGTCATCGGCTATATCATGAACCAGTTCGGCATGCCTGCACCCTGATCGCCGCGGCATGAACACAAACAAAACCCCCGCAAAGCGTTGGAACTTTGCGGGGGTTTTGTTTGCGCGGGATAGGGGTTTAAGCCACCTTCGCCGTGCTGACTTTCAGGCCGCTTTTGAACATGTCGATGA
>DQGU01000114.1:6000-8034 GCA_003524565.1 Rhodospirillaceae bacterium | reverse complement strand
CCGATCAGCTCTTCGATGCGCTTGATATAGGCGCGGGCATTGGCGGGCAGGTCGTCGAGTTTGCGCACGCCCTTCAGCGATGTTTGCCAGCCGGGCAGGGTTTCATAGACGGGCTCCAGCTGCGCCTGCAAATCCTGCGATGCGGGGATGTAGTCGTAATGCTTGCCGCCTGCTTTGTAGCCGGTGCAGATTTTGACTTCTTCCAGCGTGTCCATGACGTCGAGTTTCATGAGCGCGATACCCTGAACGCCCGCGACTTTTACGGCTTGGCGCACCTGTACGGCGTCAAACCAGCCGCAGCGGCGTTTGCGCCCCGTAGTGGTGCCGAATTCATGGCCGATACGGCCAAGCGTTTCACCGGTGTCGTCAAAAAGCTCCGTCGGGAAGGGGCCGGAGCCGACGCGCGTGGTATAGGCCTTGGTGATACCCAACACAAATCCTAGCTGGTCAGGCCCGACGCCGCTGCCGAGCGCCGCCTGCGCCGCCGAGGTATTCGACGACGTGACGAAGGGATAAGTGCCATGGTCAACGTCGAGCATCACGCCCTGCGCGCCTTCGAACAAAATGGTTTTGCCGCTCTGGCGTGCGTCGTCCAGCACTTTCCAGCTGGGCTGGATATAGGGCAGCAGCTTTTGCGCGATGTCTTGCAGGTAGGCGACGAATTCGCCCGCGTTCAATTCCTGCGCGCCCAGACCGCGCAGAAGCGCGTTGTGGTAAAAAATCTGTTTTTCGAGTTTTTCTGCCAGGCTTTCCGGATGCGCAAGGTCGCACATACGCATGCCGCGGCGGCCCGTCTGGTCTTCGTACGCGGGGCCGATGCCGCGGCCCGTGGTGCCGATTTTGTTTTTGCCGCGGGCTTCTTCGAACGCTTTATCAAGCGCGCTGTGCAGCGGCAGGATAATGGGCGCGTGTTCGGAAATAATCAGATTGTCGGGGGTGATGTTGATGCCCTGCGTTTTCAGGCGCTCGATTTCCTCGAGAAGGGCGGAGGGGTCAACGACCACGCCGTTGCCGATAACCGACAGCTTGCCGCGCACCACGCCGGAGGGCAGCAGGTGCAGCTTGTAAACCTTTTCGCCAATCACAAGGGTATGGCCGGCGTTATGGCCGCCCTGATAGCGCACGACGATGTCGGCCTCGGCCGCCAGCCAATCGACAATCTTGCCTTTGCCTTCGTCGCCCCACTGCGAACCAATGACGGTAATATTTCCCATATTCCATATCCTTTTCTGCGGTTTTGCGACAACCCTTTCTCAATAGCATCCGAATGGGCGTAAAAACACGGAAATATTTAATAAAATCAGCAAAAAGACTCTTCGGAATCACTGCCTGTTCGGTCTATTCTGGTCGGAATACAAGCCGTGTGGCGTTAAACGAAGCGGGGGCAGCATGCCCCCTGCCTCCGCGCAGCGTCCGGCAGCATAAAAAGAGGCTTTGAAAGTCCATGGGCATACTCGTTTTGAAATTCGGCGGCACATCTGTCGCCACGGTTCCGGCTATCGAGAACGTCGCCAACAAGGTTGCCGCCGAAATCGGCCGCGGCCACAAGGTTGCCGTTGTTGTGTCGGCCATGTCCGGCGTGACCAACCAGCTGGTGAAATACTGCACCGAAGTGTCGGAAATCTACGACCCGCGCGAATACGATGCGATTGTCGCATCGGGGGAGCAGGTGACGTCCGGCCTTCTCGCGCTCGCGCTGCAAAAACGCGGCGTGCCTGCGCGCTCGTGGCAGGGGTGGCAAGTGCCCATCATGACCAACGAAGTCCACGCCAAGGCGCGCATCAAAAGCGTGGAGACGGGGCTTTTGCGTGAATCCCTCGACCGCGGCGAAGTCGCCGTGATTGCGGGCTTCCAGGGTTTGGCGCCCGACGGGCGCGTATCCACGCTCGGCCGTGGCGGTTCGGATACTTCCGCGGTGGCTGTTGCGGCGGCGCTGAAGGCGGAGCGCTGCGACATCTACACAGACGTTGACGGCGTTTACACCGCCGACCCGCGCATCGTGAACCACGCGCGCAAGATTAACCGCATTTCGTA
>DQGU01000114.1:0-5654 GCA_003524565.1 Rhodospirillaceae bacterium | reverse complement strand
GAAAAAGTACCGGTACAGGTACTGTCGAGTTTTGAAACGGCGCTGGGCAGCGATTTGCCCGGCACACTGGTAGAAGATGAGGAGAATATCGTGGAACAGGAAGTCGTCAGCGGCGTCACGCACAGCAGGGACGAGGCAAAAGTCACCCTGCGCAATCTGCCCGACGTGCCGGGGGTTGCCGCGCGTCTGTTCGGCCCCTTGGCCGATGCGGCCATCAACGTGGACATGATTGTCCAGAACGTATCGCCCGATGCCGCGCGCACTGACCTCACCTTCACCGTGCCGCGTGCCGACCTGCCCAAGACGCTGGAGGTTCTGAAGGTATCCATGAAAGACCTCGAAGGCGCGCAGTTTGAATCGAGCGCCGACGTCGCCAAGATTTCCATCATCGGCATCGGCATGCGCAGCTATGCGGGTGTGGCGTCGAAAATGTTCAAGACGCTGGCGGAAAAAGGCATCAACATTCAGGTTATCACCACGTCTGAAATCAAGGTGAGCGTGCTGATTTTGGAAGAATACACCGAACTGGCCGTGCGCTCCCTGCACACCGCCTACGGTCTCGACGGTGAGGGCCGTGCGTCGTAATGGCGGCGGCGGACCCGCATAGCTGGACGCCGGGTCCTTCCACATCCCCGCGCACGCGGGAAGAAACTGCGTCCGCCTTTGTCGATGCGCAAATGGCTTTGTCGTCGCCGCGCCAGATGATGCTGCGCCTGCGCGACGTCATGGCAGAAGACCTGCCCGCGCCGCAGCGGCTTGACCGTATCGTCGCACTGGTGGCGCGGGAATTGCGTGCGGATGTTTGCTCCTGCTTCATCCAGCGGGCGGGGGAGGTTATCGAGCTTTTCTCCACCGTCGGTCTGCCGCATGACGTTGTGCATCAATCCAAACTGCGCGTGGGCGAGGGGTTTATCGGCGACATTGCCGCATCTGCCGTGCCGCTGGTTCTGGGCGACATGACCACGCATCCGCAATTCGCGCTCAGGCCTGAAACGGGCGGGGCGGATTTCCGCGGCTTCTGCGGTGTACCTGTCCTGCGTGCCGGCCATGTGCGTGGCGTGCTGGTTATTCAAAACAAACTGCCCCGCAGCTACGGCGCGGAGGTTATCGACATTCTCGAAACCGCCTCGATGCTGATTGCGGAGCTTATCGTCGCGGGCGGCATCATCACGCGGCAGGAGCTGAATTCCGGCACTGCCGGCGGCGGCCGACCGACGGAGGTCGAGGGGGTGACGCTTGGCCGTGGCCTTGCGCTGGGCACTGTTGTTCTTTACGACGCAGCCTATGGTTTGCAGCATGTCGTCGCCGACGATGCGCGCACGGAAAAGGCACGCCTTGCCGATGCGCTTTCCAGCATGAACGACGCCATCGACCGCATGCTTAACCGCAGCGCCGCGGTGGCAGGCAACGAAAGCCGCGATATTCTCGAAGCCTACCAGATGTTCGCGCGTGACCGCGGCTGGGTTTCTAAAATAGAAGCGGCGATTGACAAAGGCCTTTCTGCCGAAGCCGCCGTGATGCGCGTGCAAAACGAAACGCGCGTGCGCATGATGAAGGTGACCGATGCCTATATCCGCGACCGCATGGCGGATATCGAAGACCTCAGCAACCGTCTAATGGGGCATCTGGCGCGCCTGTCGCGCACGGGTGATGCGGCGGATGCGCCGCGTGACAACCTGCCGGAAAGCTTCGTGCTGGCCGCGCGCGCGCTCGGCCCTGCGGCGCTGCTGGATTACGACCCCACAAGGCTCAAAGGCGTTATCCTTGAAAAAGGCAGCTATTCGAACCACGTTGCGATTGTGGCGCGTGCGATGGGTATTCCGGTTGTGGGGCAATGCCGCGATGTGCTGAGCCTTCTCAGCGCGGGCGATAGCGCGATTGTCGATGGTGACAGCGGCACGGTTTACATCAACCCGTCGGAATACCTGCAAGAGCTTTACGCCAAAAACATTGAAAGCCGCCGCGCACGCGGCGCGCAGTATCGCCAGCATTTGCCGGAGCAAAGCGTCACGCGCGACGGCATACGCGTGGGCGTGATGATGAACGCGGGGCTGATGACCGAAATAGACGCGGCCGTGTCGCTGGGCGCCGAGGGTATCGGCCTGTTCCGTACCGAGCTGTCGTTCATGGCGTGGCAGAAATACCCGCTGGTCGTGACGCAGGCGGAGCTTTACAGCCGCATCATGGATAAAATGGAGGGCAAGCCCGTTGTCTTTCGTACGCTGGATATCGGCGGGGACAAACCCCTGCCGTATTTCAAAGCGCCGGAGGAGGAAAACCCCGCCCTTGGCTGGCGCGCGGTGCGTATCGGCATGGACCGCCCCGCGGTTTTGCGCACGCAGTTCCGCGCGTTCATTCGCGGCTCCAAGGGGCGCGAACTGCATATCCTGCTCCCCTTCGTGACCGAAGCGGCGGAGCTGGACCGCGCCCGCGTGCTTTTGGATATGGAGAAAAAACGCGCGCGTGAAAACGGTATCGCCGTACCGGAGAAAATCCAGCTCGGCGTGATGCTCGAAGTGCCTGCGCTTTTGTTCCAGCTGGACCAGATTTTGAAAACGGTGGATTTCATCGCCGTCGGCACCAACGACCTGATGCAGTATTTGTATGCAGCAGACCGCAGCAACCATTCTATTCGTGGCCGCTATGACCCTTTATCGCCCGCGATGCTGCGCGTTTTGAAAACCATTGCCGACCAATGCCGCGCGGCAAACGTGCCGGTCAGCGTCTGCGGTGAAATGGCGGGGCATCCGCTGGAGGCCATGGTGCTTATCGCGCTGGGTTTTGGCACGCTTTCCGTGCCCGCGCAATCGGTGGGGGCGGTCAGAACCATGATACCCACGCTTGATACGCGGCGGCTGGTGCCTTATCTTGAACATCTCATGGCTTCGCGCGAACATTCGCTGCGCGAAAGGCTGCTTTCTTTCGCCCGCGACCATGATATCCAGATTGTTTCTGTTAATTAGGGATTTGCGATGACCGACGAACAGCAAGACGTTTCGAAGAAAAAGAAAAACCGCCGCAACGGAAAACCGGAAAGCGGCCCCGCCCAGAGCGCTCCCGCCGCATCCGCCCCCGCGGACGAAGATGCGGCCGTGCATACGGTGGGCAAGATGCTGCGCAGCGCGCGCGAAAAAATGAAACTGTCGCTGGATGATGTGTCCTCTGCCATCAACGTGCGTGTGGCGCAACTGCAAGCCATTGAAGACGACCGCATCGACCAGCTGCCCGGCATGACCTATGCCGTCGGTTTCGTGCGCAGCTATGCGCAGTTCGTCAAGCTGGATGCGCAGGAAATTGTTGCGACGTTCAAGGAAGAACACGCAGGCGAGCCTGCGGCTAAAACCGCACTGCAATTCACCGACCCGATTTCCGAAGACAAATTGCCGGGCCCCGTGCTGATTGGCGCGGCGGCGTTTTGTATTGTTGTTTTGTTCCTTGCCTGGTCTTTGCTGTCGTCGGATGACGAGGGGGTAGAGCTGGCGGAAAATATCCCCCCCGCGCCCGTGGTCGGTACATCGTCCGGCCAGCCGACACTGGCGGACAGCCAGCCGCTGACGGGATATGCAACGGGTACGATTATACCGGCGGAACCTGCCGCGCATACTGCGGCGTCCGCGAGCGCCGTCGCAACCGATGCGGCTGCGGCAGAAACCCCGAAGCCGCCCGCAGAGGTGGCTGCGGTAACGCCTACCGCCGATGCGCCAGCCCCTGCCGACAGCGGCGAGATGGTGGTGCGCCCGACACGCATACCCGCCCCGCAAGCGCAAGATGCGCAGGCGCAGCAGCAGGCGCAAATCAACGTGCGTCAGCGCGGCAAAGGCCGCATCGTTCTTGAAGCCAATCAGAAAAGCTGGGTTCAGGTCAGCGATGGTGACGGTAAAGTCGTTTTCAAAAAAGTGCTTTCGCCGGGGGAGCGTTTCTTTGTCCCCGACCAGAAAGGCATGACACTGGTTACGTCCAATGCGGGCGGGCTGGATATTATTGTGGACGGCGCGAAAGCGCAAAGTCTTGGCCGCTCCGGCGAGATTTTGCGCGGTGTCGCGCTTAACCCGGATGAGCTTAAGAAAAGAAAAATTCGCGTACGCGATTGATGAGCGCCGCGTGCGGCAGAGGCCAAGCGGGCAGGAGAGTGTGTGATGTCAGGCGAAGTAAGACCTTACCGGCAGATTTACCGCCGTAAATCGCGGCAAATTTTTGTCGGCAAAGTGCCCGTGGGCGGCGATGCGCCGATTACCGTGCAATCGATGACGAATACGCCGACGCCGGATGTGAAGGCGACGGTGGCGCAGATCCATGCGCTTGAAAAAGCGGGCGCGGATATCGTGCGCGTATCCTGCCCGGACGAGGCATCGACGGCGGCGCTGAAGGATATTATTTCGCAAGTGTCCGTGCCCATCGTTGCGGATATTCATTTCCACTACAAACGCGCGATTGAATCGGCCAAGGCGGGCGCGGCCTGCCTGCGTATCAACCCCGGCAATATCGGCTCCGACGAGCGGGTGCGCGAGGTTATCAAGGCGGCGAAGGACCATAACTGCTCCATTCGTATCGGTGTGAATGCAGGCTCGCTCGAACGTGAATTGCTGGAACAATTCGGCGAGCCGTGCCCTGAAGCAATGGTGCAATCGGCGCTGCGCCATATCAAAATCCTCGAAGACCACGATTTTTTCAATTTCAAGATTTCGTGCAAGGCGTCAGATGTGTTTCTGGCCGTTGCGGCCTATCAACAACTGGCCGATGCCTGCGACTATCCCCTGCACGTCGGTGTGACCGAAGCGGGCGGCCTGCGCACGGGTACGATTAAATCGTCTATCGGTATCGGCAGCCTTTTGTGGGCAGGTATCGGCGATACCATCCGCGTATCGTTGACGGCCGACCCGGTCGAGGAGATTAAGGTCGGTTTTGATATTCTGAAATCGATGGGCTTGCGCCACCGCGGCGTCAATGTCATTTCCTGCCCGTCTTGCTCGCGCCAGCAGTTCGATGTCATTGAAACGGTGAAGGTGCTGGAAGAACGCCTTGCGCATATCACAACCCCCATGACGGTTTCCGTGATTGGCTGCATTGTAAACGGCCCCGGCGAGGCGCTGATGACCGATATCGGATTCACCGGCGGCGGGCGCGGCACGCATCAGGTTTATATCAAAGGCCAGCCTGCGCATCGCCTGAAAGACGAAAGCATCGTTGACCATCTGGTGCATCTGGTCGAAGAAAAAGCGGCCGAGATTGAAAAAAAACAGGCCGAACAGCAACAAGGCAGCGCCGCGTAAAGGAACCCCATGTCGCTGCATCGCAAGCTGGACCAAGTTCTGAGCCGCTTTCACGAGGTGGAAGCGCTGCTGTCGTCCGGCACGCTGGCGTCGGATGTTTTTACCAAACTGTCACGCGAATATGCCGAACTGACGCCGCTTGCGACGCTTGTGCGCCAGTATAAAAAAGCGCAGGCGGAATTTGCCGACCTCGAAACGCTTATGAATGACGCAGGCGCCGACAAAGACATGCGCGCCATGGCGGAGGAAGAATATTTCCGCCTCAAGGAAGAGCTGCCGTCTTTTGAAAAGCAGATACAAATTGCCCTGCTGCCCAAAGACGCCGCCGACGACAAAAGCGCCATTCTGGAGATACGCGCAGGTACCGGCGGGGACGAGGCGGCG
>DQGU01000151.1:7188-7485 GCA_003524565.1 Rhodospirillaceae bacterium | reverse complement strand
GCCCGTGATTTCGATGGATTTTTCATTCGAAGGCGGACTTGTCAACGACCCCGAAGGCAAGCCGGGCGTTGCGCGTCTGGTATCCATCATGCTGGACGAAGGCGCGGGCAATATCAGAAGCCAGGAATTTCAGGCCAAGCTTTCCGATAACGCCATCCAGCTCGGCTTCACCGCCGGACGCGATGCGTTTTACGGCCAGCTGCGCACGCTGAAAGAGCACCGCGAACTTGCCTTTGAGCTGCTGCAACTCGCCCTCGCCCATCCGCGTTTCGATGCGGATGCCATCGAGCGCATGCG
>DQGU01000151.1:0-7004 GCA_003524565.1 Rhodospirillaceae bacterium | reverse complement strand
TGCGGATGCCATCGAGCGCATGCGCAATGCCAACGTCGCACAAATCCAGCATGACCTTGGCGACCCTGCATGGCTGGTGGCGCGCGCCTTCAACGGTATGGTTTTCGAAGGCCACCCTTACGGCCTGCCGGGTGCGGGGCATCTGGCCTCGATGGCGGCTATCACGCGCCAGGACCTTGTTGATTATACCGCATCGCAATTCGTGCGCAGCGGGCTGAAGCTGGCCATCGCCGGCGACATCACAGAGGACGAAGCCGCCCGTCTTGTCGATAAAGCCTTCGGCGCCCTGCCAGCGGAGGGGGAGAGCGAAAAATCCGGCTTCTTCCTGCCCAAATATACGGGCAAGACCATTCTGTTCCCGCTGAATACGCCGCAGACCCAAATCAATATCGGCGCGGCGGGCATTCCGCGCGACGATAAAGACTGGCATGCAGCCGTCATCATGAACTATATCCTCGGCGGTGGCAGTTTCGATGCGCGTCTGATGCGCGAAATCCGCGAAAAACGCGGCCTGACCTATGGCATTTATTCCAGCCTGCAAAGCATGCGCCAGACGGCGCTTCTGACCGCCGGTTTTGCCGCCAGCAATGAAAAGGCCAAAGAAGCCATCGACGTTCTGAAAGACGAATGGAAACGCATGGCCGAAGAAGGCGCGACGGAAGTCGAAATTACCGATGCGAAGGCATACCTGACCGGCTCCCTTCTGCTGGAGCTGACATCGACGGGCGATATTTCATCGACCCTGAACGGCCTGCAGCGCGATGGGCTGGACGCCGATTATATCAACCGCCGCAATGCCGAGCTGATGAAAGTAACGCCAGACGACGTGAAACGTGTCGCGCAGCGGCTTTTGAAAGCGGATGAGCTGACGATTGTGATGGTCGGAAAACCCGAAGGCATCAAGCCGGATATTTTGCTCGACCGGCCGCCGGGCATGAAGGAACCGGAAAAGAAATAAGCCGTTCGCAGCAAATGCACGGCACCCTTTTTTTGACACAGGAATGATTTATGACAGATATCAACCAGCTGAGCCCCTGGCCGCTTTTGCAAGCGCATCACCGCAAGTTGACCACAACCGCGCTGCGTGATTTATTTGCGCAGGATGCGGCGCGCTTTGAAAAGCTTTCGCTGCGCCTGCCGGGCATGCTGGCGGATTTTTCCAAAAACCATATCACCGAAGAAACCCTTGGCCTGCTGGTTTCCCTCGCCCGTGCCGCGGGGCTTGAAAAACGCCGCGATGCCATGCTGTCGGGCGCGAAAATCAACGCGACCGAAAACCGCGCCGTGCTGCACACCGCCCTGCGCGCTGCCGCAGATGCCGATATCCGCGTCGATGGCGAAAACGTAGTGCCCGCAGTACATGAAACGCTGAAACGCATGGCGGATTTCAGCGAAGCCGTGCGCGGCGGCGCATGGAAAGGCCACACGGGCAAGGACATCACCGATATTGTGAATATCGGCATCGGCGGCTCCAGCCTCGGCCCGCAGCTGGCCTGCGAGGCGCTGTCTGCTTTTCATCACCCGCGCCTGCGCGCACATTATGTTGCGAATGTGGAAGCATCCGACCTTGCCGCCGCCCTTGCGCGTGTAAACCCTGAAACCACGCTTTTTATCGTCGCGTCCAAAACTTTCACGACGGCGGAAACCATGCAAAACGCAAATATCGCGCGCGCATGGCTGGTTGCGCATTATAAGGGCGACGAAGCCGCTGTTGCCCGCCATTTCGTCGCCGCATCGACGAATGCGCAGGCCGTGGCCGCGTTTGGCATTGCGCCCGAAAACATGTTCCCGTTTCAAGATTGGGTGGGCGGACGTTATAGCGTCTGGTCGTCCATCGGCCTTTCGGTCATGCTGATGATTGGCGCGGAAAAATTCGGCGAGATGCTGGCGGGCGGCCGCGACATGGATGCGCATTTCAAATCCGCACCACTTGAAAAAAACCTGCCCGTACTGCTCGGCCTTATCGGGCTGTGGCACCGCAATTTTTACAACTACCCTGCGCTGGCGGTTATTCCGTACCACGCATCGCTGCGCCGCCTGCCCGCGTTTTTGCAGCAGCTGGACATGGAAAGCAACGGCAAGCGCGTGATGCAGGACGGCAAGACCGTCGCCGTCGCGACCGGCCCGATTATTTTCGGCGAACCGGGCACGGATGCGCAGCATAGTTTTTTCCAGTGGCTGCACCAAAGCCCCGATGTCGTGCCCGTCGATTTCATCGTCAGCGCCAAGCCAACGGACGGCAGCCCCGCGCAGCAGAATATGCTGCTGGCGAATTGCCTTGCACAAAGCGCGGCGCTGATGGCCGGGCAGGCGAACACGGCGGAGCCTCACCGGCATTTCACGGGCAACCGCCCCTCCACCACCTTTATGCTGGATGCGCTGACGCCCTATACCCTCGGCCTTTTGCTGGCGATGTACGAGCACAAGGTTTTCGTGCAGGGCGTTCTTTGGTGCGTGAACAGCTTTGACCAATGGGGGGTCGAGCTGGGCAAAGTCCTCGCCAAGGGACTGGAGCCCGAAATCGCCGGCACCGCCCCCGCATCCGCCGAGCGCGATTCCTCCACCGCCGGCCTCATCGCCCATATCCGCAACCAATCATAGATATAAGAAAAAGCGAGGACGTCATGCGAAGGATAGCCGCTACTTTTCTCGCTTTTTTGCTTCTGGCAACCTTTATTCCAACATCCCCAGCGCAGGCCTGCTGGTGTTCTCCCCCTTCACCTCATGAAACGTACAAAAATGCATTAATGATATTTGAGGGGGAAGTCCTTAGCATTCAGCGAAAATCATTTGCGCGTTTAGAAATGCGGCTTCGCGCAGATAGATCGGAAGAAGGGCGTCCAGAAAAGGAAGTTGTTGTTTTTGACCCCTACTTTGGCACCTCCTGTAGTAATGGCCTATCGACTGGAATAAAATATGTTATCTACGTTTACCCGCGCAAAGAAGGACTGGCTGTCACCTCTTGCTCTGGCACACAGCGGCTAGATAGTTCCCAGCCTCTAGATTTCAGCGCCATTAATGAGCGCATTGCAGAAATCAAAGCGCTCGACGATGCCATCTCAAAAGCTTCGGCAGGCAAAGTGGACTTGTTGAAAGTCAAAGCTGCCCAGCAACTTTACTGGAAAGATTACCAGCAGGCTGAAGTCACCTTGCGCCAACTGCGCCAAATAGAGCCGCAAAACCGATGGGTTATAGAGAGCCTGCTGAATGTGTTTCTCCAGCTTAAAAAACCGCAGGAAATTTTTGACCTTTATACAAGCACGTTTACCGCCCCCTTTCCACAAAGCGGAGACTGGGAAAATGAGAATGTTGTAGAGCCTTGGAGTTATGCCTGGATTTCTTTAAGCAAAGAAATCCCGAAAGACGCGCGTCTTTTTCTTAAAGACATGTATTTTGAAAACACAAAAAATGAAAATCTATCTCAATACGGCGCAAGCTATGAACTTGTGCACTTTAAAAATAGCACACTACGCGGAAGCCGCCTAGAAGGTGGTAATTTCATGTTTACGCATTTTCTGCAATCAGACCTTTCCGAAACAATCTTCAATCGCGGCAGGTTCAGGAACGTTGGATTTTTTGAGACCGACCTCACAAATGCCGACTTTACCGACGCCGAATTTGACAAAGGCGGCTTTTCAGGCGACCTGTCGAACACAGTTTTTAAAAACGCACGTTTTTATCAAACGCAATTCCGCAAAGCCACGCTTGACGGCACGGATTTTTCAAATGCGCAGATTTTTAACAGCCATTTCGCAGCACTGGATTTCAGCAAGGCCAACCTCTTGGGCGTACAGCTCACGGGCAGTACTTATACCTGCGAAACGAAATGGCCCGAGGGCTTTGACCCCGTTGCCGCAGGGGCCAAAATGCAAGAGCGCTGCGACAAGCCGAAACAGGCTCAGTAAACCCCCGCACCCTACCGCAACGCAGGCGGCTGAAACCGCGCCCGTTTTTCGAAATTTATGTAAAATTACAAAAGATTTGCATTTTACGCAATAATTTTGCAAACTCTCCCCAGTTTTCGTTCAAAAATTTCGTAATTACCAAGGAGACCGCCATGGCCTTCGGACGTTCCCTGCGTGAGCTTGCCAATAAATTCTTTGGCAAAGAGCAGATTGCCGACAACGACAACCGCGCCCAGAAACTGCCCGATATGCAGTTCACCGTGACGCCGGAGCAGCAGTTCCGCGCGGGCGAGCCCCCTGTTGACAACAGCCTTGTCGAAATCAAACACGGCGTGCCGGTATCCGACCCCTTCCGCCCGCTCGAAGACCTCGATGCGCCCGCGACGGCCACTTGGGTCGGCAAGCAGAACGCCCGCTTCGAAGACTATATCAAAGGTCAGGAAGAAGGCATGAAACGCGCCGAGCAGTTCATGACCGACGCCCTTGATTACGACAGCCACGGCCTGCCCAGCCGCTATGGCCAGACGTATTTCCGCACCTTCCACAAATCCCTCGCCGCGCAAAGCGTGGTCGAGGTAGCGGACAGCGAAGAAGGTCCGTGGCGCACGCTCATCGACCCGAACGCACTCAGCAAGGACGGCACCGTCGCCCTTTCCGGCTGGACGCCGAGCGCCGACGGCAAGCGCGTGGCCTATCTGGTTTCCGCCGCTGGCAGCGATGCGCAAACGCTGCATATCCTCGACGTCGCGACCGGCGCGGATATCGGCGATAAAATCGAAAACTGCCGTTTTACCAGCATCCTCTGGGACAAGGGCAGCCATGACAGTTTTAACTATACCTACCCTCTGCACGACGGCACGCGCCGCAACGTGGTGAAGCACCACACCATCGGGCAGGATGCCGCAGGCGATAAAACGGTTTATCAAGTGGCGGAGCATGACTCCTTCGTCGGCGTATCGCGCCTTTCGACCGCAAAATACGAATGGGCTTGGCACAGCATCGGCACGGATAAAAACAGCGGCCTTTCGTTCCGCCCCTTTGGCAGCAATGATGATTTCAAGCAAATCACCGCACCCAGAACCTATACCGTGAACCCGATTGCGGAGCTGGAGGACGGCAAAATCTTGGCCGTTACCAATCACGATGCACCGCGCGGCAAGCTGGTGAAGCTCGACCCGCATAACCCCGCGCCTGAAAACTGGCAAACCGTCATTCCGCAGCACGACGTCGATATCCTCGACAGCGCGATGATTCATAAAGGCAAGCTGTTCGGTTTTTACACCCATGACACAGCAGATGCCGTGCGCGTTTTCACGCCCGAAGGCGAGCACCTGCACGACATGCCCCTGCCCCTGCAATCGACGGCAGGTTATGCACGCATTCAAAAAGATGATGATTTCTTCACCATGAAGATTTCCGGCTGGCAAACGCAGGGCGATGTTTACCGCTATGACATCGACAAAAACACGCTCGATTTCGTGCGCAAAGGTCCCGCGAAATACGACCTTGCCGATTGCGTGGTCGAACGCGTGCACGCCACGTCCAAAGACGGCACGCAGGTGCCCATGACCATCATCCGCCACCCCGATACCAAGCTGGACGGCAGCGCGGCGACCATTCTTTACGGCTATGGCGGGTTCAACGTGCCGCTGACGCCGGGCTATGACAGCTCCATCATGCACTTCGTCAAATCGGGCGGCATTTATGTGCAGGCCAACCTGCGCGGTGGCGGCGAATATGGCGAAGACTGGTATAATGGCGGCCGTTTGAACAAAAAGCAGAATGTGTTCGACGATTTCATCGCCTGCGCCGAATATTTGCAAAAGAATGACTACACATCCAAAGAACGCCTTGTCATCAACGGCGGCAGCAATGGCGGGCTTTTGACTTCCGCCACCATGCTGCAGCGTCCCGACCTGTTCGGCGCGGTGATTACCGAGGTTGCAGTGACGGACATGTTCCGTTTCCACCTTGCGACTTACGGCGCGGCGTGGAAGTCGGATTACGGCGATCCGGATATCAAGGCCGATTTCAACACGGCCGCGCGCTACTCCCCGCTGCACAACGTGAAGCCGGGCGCGAAATATCCCAAGCACCTGATTAAAACCGCCGACCACGACGACCGCGTGGTGCCGTGGCATTCGTTCAAGCTTGCCGCCACGCTGCAGGCGAAATCATCGCCGGATAACCTGACGCTCATGCGCGTTGAAAAAGACGCGGGGCACGGCGCGGGGCGTTCCATCCAGAAATATATCCGCGACTGGGCGGAAACCTTCGGCTTCATCGAAAAATCCGTCGGCCCTGTTGACCAGAACGCCTATAAGGCGAAGCTGGAGGCGGAACATAAATCCGGCGGGAAAATCGTGCAGTTCCTGCGCAAATTCAAACCGGGGGCATAATCGCGCATGGCACGCACCGTCGTTTTTTATGATACCGAATTCACGACATGGGAAGGCGCGATGCAGGCCGACTGGTCGCTGCCCGGCCAGTACCGCGAGCTGGTGCAAATCGGCGCCATCCGTTTTGACCTTGACCGCCTGCAGGAAGTCGATGAATTCCAGATACTCATCAAGCCCGTCAAAAATCCGGTGCTGTCCGATTTCTTCACCCAGTTGACCGGCATCACCAATGCCGACGTGGCGCAGGAAGGCGTCCCCTTCCTCGATGCCTATCACGCCTTCATCGCCTTCGTGCAGGGCGATGCGACGTCGTGCTATGGCTGGGATGCGCGGGTGATGCGCGAAAACCTCGGCTGGGCCGGCATGCCGGACGGCGAGGATGATTTCGACAGCCACAACATCGGCCCGTGGTTCATGGACAAAGGCGCCAGCTTCGGCATCCGCCCCGGCGTCAATTCCGGCAAACTGGCCGCCGTGCTGGGCGCGCCCATGGACGGCATTCAGGAACACAACGCCCTGCACGACGCCCGCTCCATCGCCGCCGCCTACCGCTTTCTGGTGCAACACGGCGCGGCGGTGCCGTTTTAAATCGTAAATTTACGCAACAAAAAAGCCGCCACGTTTTGCACGGGCGGCTTTTTTGTTTAATCCTTTGATTTACTTCTCGTCGCTCATGCGCAGAGCGGCGATGAAGGCCGAT
>DQGU01000042.1:433-3976 GCA_003524565.1 Rhodospirillaceae bacterium | reverse complement strand
AGAAACGACACTCTGACTCGAGGAAAAACACCGCCCAATATTTTGGCTACGGTGTCTCCCTTAATACTTCGCTTCGATGATTTGGCCCCATGTGCTTCGGCATGTGGGGCTTTTTTTTTTTAATGTGCTGATGGATTGGAATATATCTGCAATTTTGCTGTCGTTCAACACGCAATCTTGGGTTAGTCTCATAAAAATTTTCCACGCCGCATCCAAAATCTATTGACAGGGATTCACATGAGCGACACACCGCAACGACGCAAAGACGACAAATTCACGGCCAAGGTCTGGCGCTTTTTCTATCGTTTCTTTTTCATGGTCGGCGTGTCTGCGTTTATTTCGATTGTGATGTTGAGCGTCACGATGTCGCGCATGATGAACTACGCACCATCATCGCTGCCCGATGCGATGGTGCTGACCTTCGCGCTCAAATCCGACCTTGCGGAAGTTGAAGGCGCGCCGTCGCTCACCCAGCCGCTGCTGCGTCCCGCCACTGTTTTGCAAGATGTCGTCTCCGCCATCGACCTTGCATCCAAAGACGCGCGGGTCAAAGCGCTGACGGTGAAGCTTGAAGATATGAACCTTTCCGCCGCACAGGCGCAGGAATTGCGCGATGCGCTTTTGCGTTTCCGCGCCACGGGCAAACGTACTTATATCTATGCTGACAGCTACGGCGGTTTTGGCAGCGGTATCTCGGATTACTTTATTGCCACGGCATTTGATGAAATCTGGCTGCAGCCCGTGGGCAGCGTATCGGCTGTTGGCGTTGCGTCCGAAGTGCCGTTTGTAAAGGATTTGCTGGATAAAGTCGGCGTCGAGACGCAATTTGTGCATCAGGGCATTTACAAATCCGCCCCCGAAAGCCTGACGGAGCGCGGCATGACGCCGCCGCACCGCGAAATGATGCAATCCATCGTCAGCGACCTTGCGCTGCAAATGATGGACGGTATCGCCAAATCGCGCGGTCTTTCCGCCGATGACGTGCGCCGCCTCGTCGATGAATCACCCTACGGTGAAAAAGAATCTTTGCGTCTGAAGCTGGTTGACCGCGTCGGTTATTACGACGAGATGGTTGCGCATGCGCGCCGTGTTGCCGCCGTCAAGAAAATTGACGCGCCGGAAACGCCCGCGCCTGAAGCCGCGCCCGATGGCGTGAACAAAGAAACTGCCGCGCAAAAAGAACCGGAGAAAACAGAAGAGGCGAAAAAAGAAGACGGGAAAAAAGAGGCTACTACCGCGGATGAAGAAAAGCCCGATGTCGATACAGTATCGCTAATGGGCTATTCCTTCGTGGCCGAAACGCAGGCGCTGGGCAAGGGGGTGCGCGGTTTCGCCTCCAAACTCACCCGCCGCGAAGCACCTGAGTCGGAGCTGCGCAAGAAAGACAAAATCGCCCTTATCTATGGCAGCGGCGAGATTGTGCCCTTCGTGCAGCGCGCACAGGCATCGCCCTTCATGTCATCCAGCATGGCGGCGGACAAGATTGTGCAGGCTTTCCGCAGCGTGCAGGCCGATGACGGCGTGGCTGCGGTTATTTTCCGCATCGACAGCCCCGGCGGCTCGCCTGAGGCCTCGGAAACCATTCGCCGTGCCATCATGGAAACGCGCCGCAAGGGAAAACCCGTGGTGGTCTCCATGGCCAGCACCGCAGCGTCGGGCGGTTACTGGATTGCCGCACCCGCAGATAAAATCATCGCGCAGCCGGGCACGCTCACGGGCTCCATCGGCGTTTTTGGTGGCAAATTCGTGCTGGCGGGGCTTTGGCAAAAACTCGGCATCAACTGGGACAGCGTCAGCGAAGGCGGCAATGCGGGCATGTGGTCTGCGAACAAATCTTTCACGCCCGCGCAGCTGCAAAAATTCGACGCCCTGATGGCCGAAGTTTACGACGCCTTTCTGGAGCGCGTGGCCGAAGGCCGCAAGATGCCGGTTGAAAAGGTCCGCGCCATTGCCGAAGGCCGCGTCTATACGGGGCGTCAGGCGAAAGACGTCGGTCTGGTCGATGACCTCGGCGGTCTGGATGTTGCGCTCAAACACGCGCGCGCGCTGGGCAAAATCGAAGACGCCGACGATGTGCCGCTGGTGCGATTCCCGCCGCGCAAATCGACGATGGAAATGTTTATTTCCCTCGCAACCGAGGGGGCGCTGTTCCAGCCGACAATTACGGTGAACGCGGCGGATGTAGCAGATATGGTGCAAAGCGCACTGCCGCCGCAGGGCATACAGCTGCGCGCGCCTTACGCGGATGTGCGCTAAGGCTTAGGAGTTATAGCGGGGCTTGCTGCTGTCGGGGATGAGGCTTTGCTGCATTTCCGCCAGCATCAGGATGCTGACCGGCGATACTTTCTGAAACCCGAACGGGTTCGATGCGGCGGCATAACCGCTTGCGGGGAAGAAACGCGGGTCGTCGTTCCAGATAATATCGTCTGCTTCGTTCGCGTCATCGAACATCGGCAGTTTTGCCAGCACTTCGGCAGCAATCGAATTGCGCGCGGTGGCGGCTGCGGGCTTGGCCGCTTTGGCGGTGGCCTTCGTTTCTCCGGCAGTGGTGGCCGTTTCTACTTTGGCGGTTTGTACGGCTTCGGCTTTGCCGTTGCCGCCGAATTTTTTATCAAAAAACGCATAGACTTCGTTCAGCGAACGCGCTTCGCCGGTTTTGCTGTCGTAGAAAACATTTTTGTTTGCCTTGGCCGCGGCAGGGAAAATGTCGGCGGCAACGGCATCGCCATTGACCGCGCGGCTGTTCAGAAATTTCGTGGCGCCACCCGCGCCCATGAAATGCGCGAAATAAAGCTCCGTCGCGCCGACGTCGCCTTTGGTGTTCTTTTGCAAATGCGCCTTGTTTTCTGCCGTGAAAGCGCCCGCCATCAGGGCGGAGATTTCGGGGTCGTTCCGCAGGGCGAGGATGTCGCGGCGGTCGCAATCGCTCGCGCAGACGGCTTTTCCGTTTTTCATTTCGATTTTGTCGGCATAATCGCCGAGGCCGAATTTATCGCCATGTTTCTTGACCATGTTCAGCCAGGTACTTTCGATAAACTGGTAAAGGCCGGTCGCGCTGGATGTTTTGGCTTTGGCGGTGGGGTTAAAACTGCTCTCCGCATTCGCTTTATGCATCAAAAAGGCAAAATCTGCCCCCGTACGCTTGGCGGCGCTTTGCACGGCCTGAATCACGTCTTGTGATGCAAGTTTCTGATATTTCTGGACAATGTTGGCCTTTGCGGCGCCAAATGCGGCTGTCATATCCAAAACTCCTTGAACCTGTGGCGGGGCTTTTGCCCTCTTCTGGAATATATCATTGCAAACGGTGTGCCAAAGCCGTTCGCCCGAAGCCGCGGGGCAAATTCTGCAAAACCCGCAGCGGCTTTTATCAGGCGCGCAAATCCTTATACTTGTCGGCAGCAAAGTTTCAGGAGAAAGCAAATGCCCTACCAAGCCCCCGTCAAGGAAATGCGTTTCATGCTCGAACATATCGCCGGTCTTGGCGATATCGCCGCGCTGCCGGCATATGCCCATGCGACGTCCGAAGATCAGAAGAGCGTCGTG
>DQGU01000042.1:0-185 GCA_003524565.1 Rhodospirillaceae bacterium | reverse complement strand
GTCGGGGCGCCCACCAATAAAAACGGCGATAGCCAGACCTCGCGCCTCGACGGTGACAAGGTCAAAACGCCGGACGGGTTCAAGGACGCCTATAAACAGTTTGCCGATGGGGGCTGGAACGCTTTCGTCTGCGCGCCCGCACATGGCGGCCAAGGCTTGCCGTGGTCGCTGGGTATGGCGGTCAA
>DQGU01000193.1 GCA_003524565.1 Rhodospirillaceae bacterium | reverse complement strand
CGCATTTTAACCTGCACGCAGGCAGGAAGGCAAAAAGCACATGCAAAAACCGCGCCGCCCGCATGATTTACGGCACAACCCCCACCCTATATGGAACGCACATGAAAAAAATCAAACGGTTTCAGACAGAAAAGCTTTCGCCTCGGCAATGCTGGCCGTGATGGACTGGTTGATTTGAATTGCCATATCGTGAAAGATTTGTTGCTCCACCTCAAAACTGCCGCCGGCAACTTCGGATGATTGCGCCTTTGTCTGCGCAATCAGGGCGTTTTCTTCCTTGAGCACGCCTTCGAACCTATCCAGCGCGGACGGCAGATTTTTGACAGCCCCAGCATCAATCCAGCCCTGACGGCGCATATAAACCATCACAGGTAAAAAAGCGCTGACCGCAGCCTTGATGTCATTCGCACGGGCGGAAGCTTCGAGCCTTGCAATAATATCTTCCGGCTTTTGTTCGGAAAAAATGCCAAGCACGCTATCGCGCCGCACGACGGGCGCAAGGTATTTGGAAAAACCCGTCGCAGGCCCCATCGGCGCGGCATAGGCGGAAAGCGCGTCGATAAAAGCCGCCGTTTCGCGCGCCATATCGCTGCGCTGTTCGCCCGTTATCACCTGAGGGTTATCACTGTCGGCAGAGGACGTCAGGCGCAGCAAATAATAGGCACGCGCATGCCAAAGCCCTGCGGCAACAGCTTTTTCGCAAATATCCTGCGCGGCGGCAAGGCCGTAAGGCTCGCCTATATCCCGCTCGGACATCAACTGCAACAAGCGCAGCCAGCCGTCTTCGCGTCCCTCGTCCGCCGCTTGTTTGTAAAAGCGCACGGCCAGTTCGACTTCCCCGCGTTCCATCGCGCGGTCTCCCATAAGCAGCTGGTCGCTGCGCATACGCTCCGCGGGGCGGTCGCCTATGGTCACCTCGTCGAAGTAGTCAATCGAAGCGTTTATCTTGTCGGAGAAAATTTCGTAGTCCAGCAAGGCTTCGTCATCCGGCGCGAAAATGACCAGAAAACTTTGCAGCGCCGCAACGCTATCGGCATACAAAACCGTATCCTGCTGGCACGTCTGCGCGTATTCTTCCAGAAACTCAATAAACAGATGCCAGGCGCGCACAGCGGGCTCGATATGCTTTCCGGCCATCAGCGCTTCGGCGGCGAAAAAATACATCAAAGGATGTTTGTGCGCTTCCTGCGTCAACAGCTGCCCGGCCAGCGCTTCGGCAACCGCGCTGTCTTTGCCGGCTTTCAGCGCCATTTCGACAATCGCTTCGGCGCGCGCTTTGATATCATCTTCGGAATATGTCATGTGGCAGCCCTCCGCAGCAAAGTATGGCATATCCGCAATGGCGCGGCGATATTGAAATCGACAACTTTAAGTTTAGCTTTTATCTTCTGATACGATATGCGAAATTGTCGGGGGCTGACCTCACTCAACCTTAAGGAAATAGGAAACGCATGGCCGTTACGCACGACCTACCGCTCATTTCGACTTTGGCGACAGGTTTGAGCCTTGCCTTCTTGTTCGGCCTGACAGCGGCAAAGCTGCGTATCCCGCCCATCGTCGGCTATCTGCTCGCGGGCATCGTTATCGGCCCCTATACCCCCGGATTTGTGGGCAACATCAAAATCGCCGAGGAATTATCAGAGATAGGCATCGTGCTTCTGATGTTCGGTGTCGGTCTGCATTTTTCGACCAAAGATTTGATGGAGGTGAAAAAAATCGCCCTGCCCGGGGCGATTGTGCAGATGGGCGCGGCCATTCTGATGGGCGCCGGCCTTGCCTATTATGTATGGGATTGGCCCCTTCATAGCGGCTTGATGTTCGGCCTTGCGCTATCGGTTGCCAGCACCGTCGTGCTTTTGCGCGCGCTGGAAGAGCACAACCTTTTACAATCCATGAACGGGCGCATCGCCATCGGCTGGCTGATTGTCGAAGATTTGGCGATGGTTCTCGCCCTCGTTCTTGTCCCCGCGCTGGCGGCCACTGTCGCGCCCGCGGAAGGCGCCGCCGCGGCCGAAACAAGCCTTGCCCTTTCGCTGCTGGCCGCGCTTGGCAAGGTTGCGCTGTTTATCGCCGTTATGTTTTTTGGCGGTAAACGCCTGCTGCCTTGGCTTTTGGGGGTGGTTGCGCAAACCCGCTCGCGCGAGCTTTTCACGCTGGCGGTTTTCGTCGCGGCGCTGGGCGTTGCCTTTGCCGCGTCCAAGCTGTTTGACATCTCCCTTGCCCTTGGTGCGTTTTTCGCAGGCATGATGATACGGGAATCCGACCTCAACCACGAAGCGGCCGACCGTGCGCTGCCGTTTCAGGATGCTTTCGCCGTCGTCTTTTTTGTCGCTGTCGGCATGCTGTTCGACCCCAAAGTTCTTATCACCCAGCCGCTCAACGTGGTTTTGACATCACTTATTATCATGGTCGGCAAATCGTTGGCGGCGTTTCTTATTGTTATTCTGTTCAAATACCCGATGAAAACGGGTTTGCTGGTTTCGGCCAGCCTTGCGCAAATCGGGGAATTTTCGTTCATCCTTGTCGGGCTTGGTGTTGTTTATAACCTGCTGCCCGAAAGCGGCCGCGACCTTGTTCTGGCGGGGGCGCTGGTTTCCATCGCGCTCAACCCGCTGGCCTTCCGCTTTTCGCGCGCCATCTACGAATATTCGGGCCGCAGCGCGCGCCTGTCGTCCATTTTCAACATCAGCCCCGAAGCAGACCTCTCGCAGCTGACCCGCAATGAAAAAGTCACGCTCAAAGACACCGTTATCCTCGTCGGCTACGGCAAGGTGGGCGTGCATATCAGCCAGAACGTGCAAGAAGCGCATATCGACCTTGTTATCATCGATAGCAACCGTGAAAAGGTCGATACCCTGCGCGAGCGCGGGCTGCATGCGATTGCAGGCGATGCCACGCACCCCGAGACATTGCAGGAAGCGGCGATTTCCAAAGCCGTGGCGCTGGCCGTCGCCATCCCCGACCCCTTTGCCGCCCGCCGGATTGTAGAAGAAGCCAAAATCCTCAACCCGAACCTGCGCATCCTTGTCCGCGCCCATAACGACGAGGAAATGGACTATTTCTACGAACAGAACGCAGACCTCGCCCTGACAGGGCCGCGTGAAATCGGCCGCCGGATGGTTGAGTATCTCAACGATATGCGCAAAACCAAGCCCGCCGCCAAGCCGCATAGCTAGCGTCAGCGGATAGGGCTTAGGCCTCTTCCTCCTCCATATCCCTGAAGATGTGGTTTTTGAGGTCGTCTTTCAGGTCATCAAGGCATAGCGCCGCCAGCGCCAGATGATGTTCGTTATCCGCCACATGAACCCAATCGACATGGTCATCCTCGGTAATCGTGAGGATGATGGCGGACTTCACCTTGTCCTTCTGCGCCTTGCGCGCCAGCTCCCGCAGCAGTTTGGGAATGCCGCCTTCGGCATCATGCTGCGCGCGTTCGATGACATCACCGTCTTTGAAGTTGACGGTGATGACCGAGACCTTGTTTTCCGACACAGTCTTTGCAACGTCGGAAGACGGTATAGAGATGTCTGTCATGTCGGTCATATCCGTAACCCCCCGAAACGTTAAGAAATCATAGACTCACGAGAAATTTAACTCGTTGATATAATTATATTTTACTAGATAAGTATTCATAATCCGTTAACAAAACGGCAAGATTTAAACATTTTGTTAACTGCTTGAAATCAGGCCTTTCCTCTATTTGACATATATCATATTTGCAACAATCGGTCGTATTTTTGCAACAAATTGACCATAACGGGAGAGTCTGATACCAATAAAAATCTTCGCAGCAACTTCGGCAAGCGGCACTTATATACCGCGCGCGCCTATATCAGGAAACGGACGGATGGCCGATAAAAACGACCCGATGCCCCCTGCTCCGCCCACCGGCGGTGATGGCACGCGCAAAACGCTGGAGCCTATTTTCGGCAGCCATTGCGCGACCCTCACCTACGGGCTCAAGGCCTATGCGCGTGGTAGCTATCACATCCGCCTCGATGCCTATCTGGACGACCCCATCAAAAAAACATGGACGGTTCAAAAAACAACCACGGTGACGGAACCTGCGGGCGGCGGGCTTTTGTTCGGAAGCAACCGCGAGCGTACACGGACGCAAGTTCAAAAAATCAAAACCCGCGCCGGATTTAACGACGCGCTGGATGAATTGATGCGGTTTGAAAAAAACTGCCAAGGCCGCGCCGAAGATTATATCCCCCAGAAGCCGGATGTGGAGGCGATGGGCTTCGTTCATTACCGCGCCTTTGCCGAACGTGAAGGCTATGTGTTTGACACCAAGGGGCTTCCCCACGCCCGCCCGCACCGCAGCGTGCTGCCGGCATCCGAAAACGGCTTTGTGCAGCTGGATATCGACCGCGCCGATGGCAACCTGAAACGCCCCGAAAACGAATTCGACAACAACGGCCCCGCCAGCAAGGCGCCGCAGACGCATTTTCTATTTGACCAGTTTACCCGCGCCGCCCATGTGCATAGCATGGACGACAAACTGGCCGAGCTACGGGTGCTGGACATCCTTGACCGTTTCGCCCAGCAGGTACACCGCGCGCACGACAGTATGCAGACATACTGCGAAAAATATCATGAACTTGGTCAGGGCGGGCTTATTGACGATGCGCTCGACGCTCTGCGCCTTGCAGGCGCGGCCGTGCGGCAACTGAAGGCCTACGGCGTGGAGACGGAGAAATTTGAATCCTTCGTCCTGCAATGCAAAATCACCTGCTACGTTTTGCATGCCGAAGGGCTTTATGACCTGATGAACCGCGGCGAAGGCGATTTCGCGCAAAACGAAACTCTGTTCCGCCAGCGCGTGGACAAGGCGGTGGAAACCTACCGCCGCATTGACGATTCAGACAGCGGCCTGCGCACCTTGCAGGAAATGATTGTGCAAACGCCCCGCCCCGCCGTGCCGGATACGATTACCGCCTTTTTGCGCGAATATGACGACCAGCGCGCGGCATGGCGCAAGGCATACGACGCAGGCCGCAAGGACGGCCCGAAAAATAATTAACGGGCTGGTTTTACCCCGCATT
>DQGU01000051.1 GCA_003524565.1 Rhodospirillaceae bacterium | reverse complement strand
CCGATCTCTCCCCCTACACGCCACGCGATTTGCCTGCTACTTTGCTGCGGACTATTCTGGCTGGGACATTTTTATTTTTTATTGGCGACGGAATACACGCTGTCAATTTTTGAGCCAAACCTCTCGCACGTCTTTTTTGAGTCTCTTTTCTACCACGCGTTCATCGCCACCGTTCTCTGTGCCGTGGCTTTTTTCGCAACATACCCTTTAAGAATTGAAAAAAGCAGCCTGTGTGCGCGGCTCTCACGGGCCATCCCCGCGCTTGCCCTGCCCGTCGCCCTCATCGGCATATATGTCGCCCTCATCGGCATATATGCAGGCATGGAAAAAATAACATCACACCGCATAGATATTAAAAACCTCATGCAGTTTGTTTTTCTATGCTGGGGCGCCTTGATGTTTTCTGCAGCACTCGCGCTGCGCACGAAATTTCAAATCAAATGGATGTCTGCCTCGCTGGCTTTCATTTGCCTTGTCGCCGCGATACCCGCAGTTTCAGCGCGCGATATGTTCTTCCACTACCACGAACACCAGTTGCTTTCCGCAGCCAAAGAAGCAGGCTTGCTAGACCTTACAGGACAGTTTAAGGAAAAACTGGCCGACGCGAATATACCTTCCGAGACCGAAGCGAAACTCCGCAGGCACATCGAAGCGCTTCAATTGTCACGCAGCCCGGCCGCCTCGAAATATCTGAGACTTCTACACGAACCGTTGCGCGGCAAAACACAAAATACACCCCATGTGCGATACCTTTCTCTTTCAAAGAACGACGGACATTGGCTTTCCTCGAACGGCTTTGACTATATCTCCAGATTCGAACCGAGTCTGCCAAGAAACAATCCCGCCCCCATCGTGTCCGATGTAAATTTATATACAGGCATACGCCTCACGAGAACGCTCTCCGGAGACGGCGTCCTGCAATTAAAACTTCATACGGCGCAGAACGGCGATACCATTCCGCCCCTCGTATTCAACATCTACGAACATTTTTTGAAAAACGTTCTGCCGATGGTGCCCACGCCCGGCGGACTTGAAACAGACGCTGCCTCAAAAATTTTTGCAGAGAATGAATATATGCGCGCTGAACTGGAATTAATCAGCATGGACTACAGCTATCGACCGAGCGGAGACCCGAAAGACATCATAGGTATTAACTCCATTCGCAGCATCATCCGCCTCAGCCTTAAAGACGCCGCTAAACAGCAGAAAGAAACCCCATGACCGCCAGCATCCTCCAGCGCTTCAACGTCGTTTATATGGCGCGGTTCATGGCGGATGCGGTCAGGCGGTTTCCGTTGCCGGCGGTTTTGTCGGTGGCGCTGTCGGTGATTGTGGTTGCGCAAATGCACAACCTTAAAATCATGTCCGACGATACGGCGCTGCGCGCATCGCTGTTTTGCATCATCGGTTTTGTCGCCGCGCTGGGCACTGCGCTTTACGGCGAAGGGCACGGCACGGCGCGCGTGCGGGTTTTGGCCGTCAGCGTTTTTGTGCTTTCGCTTTTGTTTGCCGCCGTTTTCGTACCCGCGCATCTGGGCGCGGGGCAGGTTTTTCTGGCGGCTGCCGCGGGGCTTTTCTTGCTGGTGTCGCCCTTTGCGCGGCGCGCGGCCAGCGGCGATGCCGTTTGGGGGTTCGTTTATAACAGCGCGCTTGCGGTTATTTTCGGGGGCGTATCGACGCTTATTCTGGCGGGCGGGCTCTCGGCCATTCTGGCCAGCATCGGATATTTGTTCGAGGTAAAAATAAGCCACAAGATTTACGGCGACATCTGGGCGCTGGGCTGGTGTTTGTTTTTCCCGCTTTACGTCCTTGCAGGCGTGCCGCGCCAGCTGGAGGCCGAAGGCGGCTGCGATATCCCCGCGCCGGTGTCGTTCATCGCCAATTACCTGCTGGTGCCGATGATGCTGGCCTATACGGGTATTCTTTATGCCTACGGCCTTAAAATCGCCGCGCAGTGGGAATTGCCGCGCGGCAACCTTGCCTATATGGTCACGGGCTTCGGCGCTATTGGTGTGCTGACTCATCTGGCCATCTACCCGCTGCGCACGCGCGGCACGATGCTTTTGCGGTTTTTTGACCGCGCGTTTTATGCGCTGCTGCCCGTGCCGCTGTTGCTTTTGACCGTTGGCATCTGGACGCGCATCAATGATTACGGCCTGACGGAGCAGCGCTACGCCATTCTGCTCTGCCTCGGCTGGCTGGCGGCCTTGGCCGCATTTAAAATCGTCCGCACGGATAAATTCCACATCAAGCATGTGCCGCTGGCGCTGGCGGCTTTGTGCCTTGCCGCGTCTTTCGGCCCGTGGTCGGCTGCGGATGTTTCGCTGCAAAGCCAATATGCGCGCCTTGAACAACACCTGCAAAGCGCGGGCGTTCTGGGCGCGGACGGCAAAGTACAAAAAGCATCCGGCAATGTTCCGTTTGAAGAGCGCCTCGCTATCAGTTCCATCCTCGAATACCTGCGCGGGCGCAGCGCGCTGGCGCGGCTGGAGCCGTGGGTCACGCCGGTTGCCGAAAACCTGACCGACGCCGATGGCGGCAAATATCACGCCGGCATGGCGATAAAAGGCGAGCAGAAAACCGTCGCCGCAATGCTCCGCTGCGACACGCGCGGCCGCTGTCCGAACCAATACAGATTGCCGCAGGAAATCATGACGGCATGGGGCATGGAATATGTATCCCGCTGGAGCCCGCGCGAAGACGCCGTCATTTACGTCAACATCGCCCGCCACAACATCGGCGGGCAGGCGCTGCGCGTGGCCGGATACGACTACATGATGCAGGGCTGGGTATCCGACAGCCGCGACAAGAGCGGCACCCACCCCATCGGCCGCGCCCTGCCCAAAGGGCACAAGGCCTTTATCGACGGATACCGTTTTTACCTGACGGATGAAAACGATGCCGCGATTGATATCATGTCGGGAGATAGCGTGATTGATACGGCCGCCCTGCCGCTGAATGCAGCGGTTGAAAAAATGCTGGCACTTGAAACAAGAAATCTGCCGGACGACAAGGCCGACATGGCCGTTCTGGAGGGCGCGGGCAAGATGCTGCGCGCGGAATTCCGCCTGTCGTCGTTCAATTACAAAAAACCGGAAAAAGACGGTGATAAAGGCCGCGTGCAAAGCGCGAACGGCATTTTGCTATTCAGCCTGAAGGGCGAATAAGCCGGAAATCAAACCCGCATCAGGAAATCAGGAATTCGCGCCCGCAGGCAGGCGATGCAGCCACCAGTTGGTCGCATTGATGGAAAACACGGGCTGATAGCGCGAAACCTCCGCCGCGTGACGCAGGCGTTTGTCCTGGTTGTCGAGGACGAAGGTGCCTTCTTCGGTATATACAATCAAAATCGCATGGGCGATGTTTTTGATTTTATCCTGCACGATGGCGATGCGCAGCTGGTCAGTCGTAAAGCCAAGCGCGCGCAAGGAAGCATATTTCGCAATCGCGAAATCTTCGCAATCGCCGCCCTTGCGGAAAAACTCAATCGGCGTTGCCCACTGGTCGGACTTGCCGTAGTTTTTAATGTCTTCGACATAGCTAATCTGGTTGATATAGGTGTTCACCGCCGCGACTTTTTCGCGCGCGGAGGCGCCTGCCAGCGATTGCAGCTGCGCTTTCCACGCCTGCATCTGCATGTCGCCGCCTGCGGTTTTCATTTGCTGTTCAAAGCGCGCCATGACCGTCGTCCATTTGGTGAAGGACGAAATATCGTTGGAGCGGATTTCCATCGAGCCGAACAGTTTCGGCCGATCGAGTTTTTTCAGCGCCGGCTGCGAGGCTGCGGGCGAAAACGCCGCGGCCAGACGCACCGCCGTGCCGCCGTCATCCGCGCGCGCCGACGACGTGGGCGTGAAAGTTTGCAGCATGAAGGCGACGCCTGCGGCGGAAGTTTTAATGCACCACTGCTCCGCCAGCTTGCGGTACAGCTGCGTGGCGCTGACATAGCCTTCGTCAACCAGAATACGGCCAAGGGGCTGGCGGCGCTGCGATTGCAGCGCCAGTGCCTTTTGCAAATTCTCTTCGGTCAAAAGTCCCGCGCCGACCAGCAAATCACCGAGGCGGTAGGTGCGGAACGAACCGCCCACGCGGCGGATGAACCCGCGGCGGTGCGGGGTATTGGGCACCCGCTCGGCGGCAAGCGCGCGGCCTGCGCAAATGGCTGAGATGTCTTGGCTTTTCTGCTGGTTCGGGGTGGTCTGCAACATCTCGCTTGCCTCTTGCCCTTATTTATGGCCGGATACCCTCGGCTGTATTTATGGCCGGATATCCGGCTGTTGCCCGAATATGACAGTCCCTATTATTATGCATAACCGTTAACAACTGGTGAACGCGGGGCTGATTTTGGCTTGAAACCACTTATGGAATATGTTAAAAACGGGCAACAATATTATAAGCCGTCCCCATAGCAGCCGGACAATCGCCGGCAAGGCATGAAATATGACCGAACATCAATACCTTATCGAATCCCTGTCCCAGTTCAAAACCGCCCGCGTGCTGTGCATCGGCGATGTGATGATGGACCGTTTCGTCTATGGCAGCGTCGAGCGCATCTCGCCCGAGGCGCCGATTCCGGTTTTTCTGGTCGATAACGAAAAACACATGCTGGGCGGCGCGGGCAACGTGGTGGCCAATATCGCGGCGCTGGGCGCGGGCGAAACCACCCTGCTGGCCGTCGTCGGCGACGACATCAACGGGCGCGAGGTTGCCGCGCAGCTGGCGTCCATCGGCGTGAAGGCCGCCCTTGCCACCGCCAACGACCGTTTCACCACCGTCAAAAGCCGCTTTGTCAGCGGCGGGCAGCAAATGCTGCGCGTGGACCGCGAAAAATCGCAGGCCATCGGCAAGGATGTGGAGGCCGCATTGCTGGCCTCTGCCGAAGCCGCCATGGCGGATTGCGGCGTGGTTATTTTGTCCGACTATAACAAAGGCGTCCTGACCGACAGCCTGATTGCCGGCATCATCGCGATTGCGCAAAAACACGGCAAGCCCGTGGTGGTTGACCCCAAGGGCACGAATTTTGCCCGCTATCGCGGCGCCACCGTCATTACACCAAACCGCAAAGAGCTTGAAACCGCCACCGGCATGAAAGCCGCCAGCGACGACGATGTACGCGCGGCTGCGATGAAAATCATTATCGATTGCGGCGTTGATGCCGTTCTCGCGACCCGCAGCAAAGATGGTATGTCGCTGGTATCGGCAGACAAGCCGCCCGTGCATATCGCCGCCAATGTGCGCGAAGTATTCGACGTATCCGGTGCGGGCGATACAGTGATTGCCGCGTTTGCAACGGCGATTGCCGCAGGCGTGCCCATGCTGGCCGCCGCCGAAATCGCCAATATCGCGGCGGGCATCGTTGTCGGCAAAATCGGCACCGCCACCACCCGCCCCGAAGAAATCATCGACGTTATCAGGAGCAGCCAGATGTCCCCCGCCGCCGGATATGATATCACCGCCAAAATCATGAACCGCGCCGCCATCAGCGAAGCGTCCGACAAGCAGCGCGCCCTTGGCCGCAAAATCGGCTTCACCAACGGCTGTTTCGATTTGCTGCATCCGGGGCATCTCTCGACCCTCGCGCAGGCGAAGGCAACCTGTGATTATCTGGTCGTCGCCATCAACAGCGATGCGTCGGTCAAACGCCTGAAAGGCCCGACGCGCCCCGTGCAGGATGAACGCGCGCGCAGCCTTATCCTCTCCGCGCTCGGCATGGTCGATGCCGTTATCGTTTATGACGAAGACACGCCGATTGAAACGCTGAAGGCCGTGAAGCCCGATTTCCTTATCAAGGGCGGACAATACAAACTGGAAGAAGTCGTCGGCTATGACCTTATCACCAGCTGGGGCGGACAGGTCGTGCGCGCCGATATGGAAGACGGCTTCAGCACCACCAATACCATCGCCAAGATGGCAGGGTAAAGCGCTGCATGACGGAGCGCGCGCGCCGCAAACCGCCGGCCACGCGGCTTTACGCCGCCGCCGCAAACGCGCCCGAAACCTGCCTTGTCGCCGACAGCCCGCACAGCGGGCGCAAATATCCGGATGATTTCAATTATGCCGTCACGCTTGGCGAACTCCGCCAAGCCGAAGACGCGCATGTGGACAGGCTGTTTTCGTTTCTGCCCGCCCTCGGCGTGCCGCTTTTGACCGCCCGCGCGCCGCGGTCTTACGTCGATGCCAACCGCGCCGACAGCGTCAGCGCCGCATGGATGCGCGCCGAAGCCAAGGGCGAAAACCCCGATTATACACCGCAAGAAGGCGGGCTTATTCGCAGCCCCGCAACGCCGCGTCATACCGCGCCCGTTTATAGCCGCACGCTGAAACTCAGCGAAGCGTTTAACCGTGTCAGCACATACCACAAACCCTATCACGCGCGGCTGGCCGCGCTGATAGACAAAACGGCAAAAACGCACGGCAGCGTAGTGCATCTGAATTTACATTCGATGCCATCGACCACGCACCGCGGCACGCGTAAAAGTAAATACGACATCATCCTCGGCACCCGCGACGGGGAGACGGCGGACGACCATTACCTGCAAAAGCTGCGCAAGCTGCTGGAGGCAAAGGGCTACAAAGTCGGGCTGAACGTGCCGGGTTTTCGCGGCGCGGAAATCGTGCGCCGGCACGGCAACCCCGCCGCGGGGCGCCACAGCATACAGGTTGAAATCAACCGCGCCCTTTATATGAACGAAAAAACCCTGCGCCGGCTGCCGCGCATGAAACAGCTGCAAAGCGACCTTGAAGATACGCTGCGCAGCTTTCGCACTTACTGCGACGCAGCATGCACCTATGCGCAAAAATCCGCGCCCAAAAAGGATTCACCGCGCATTTGAATTTGACTCGCGCGGCGCCTGCGCCTAGCCTTTGAATATCTCAATCACACAGGGATGGCCGTTATGACGGACAAACCTTCGCGCCTGAAAAGGCTATGGAACATGCTGGGCGGAAAACATCCGCTTGAAAACAACGACGGCACGGTGACCACGCGTCACGGTCGTCATATCATCCCCTATAAAATGACGGTGAAGAACAACGGCGCCATCGACAGCAACCTGCCCGCTGTACTGGCGCAGCCGCGTATGACAGAGCTGCTGGCGCAAATGCGGCCGATGCTGCGCGCCCCCGCGGGCGACAAATTCGTGCTGGATGAAACCACGGGCGATTTTTACCTCAAAAACGATATTCAAAAAAACGGCGTGGACAAGGCAAAGCCGCTTGGCCAGATAGATGTCGAGACGGAGAAAACGCTGTTCTCCCTCGCGGCCGAAGAAATCCTGCAGGAGCGTGCCTTTGGCCCCCGCGCGCCGCAATCGCCCACGCTGCACGACGGCATGACCGGCACGGCGCATCCGCGCCGCCTGCCCGCCCCCCACCCGCCGCGGCATAAA
>DQGU01000028.1 GCA_003524565.1 Rhodospirillaceae bacterium | reverse complement strand
ATGATGGACAGTGTGCGTTCCTTGGCCATGTTTTTCCCTCTTGTTTGATAGCGGGACAGACCTTCGGCCGCCCCATTGGATGTTCTGAACCGGACAGCGATGCCATCCGGTGGGCTTTCTATACGGGCTTTTTACAGATAAATCAAGCCCGCGCAAGCGCCTTGGATTTCAGACATTTAGGCTGACCGCTGCCGCAAAACAAAGCGGCGCCACAGTGATTCACCGTGCGCGCCGCCTGTTTTACAAAGCCTTGTTATCAACCGGCCAAAGCAGCCTCGATAGCCGCCACGGCGTCATTGGCAAGCTTGCCGTCGGGGCCGCCCGCCTGCGCCATATCGGGACGGCCGCCGCCGCCCTTGCCGCCCAGCTTCTCCGCACCTTTTTTCACAAGGTCAACCGCATTCACGCGGCCCGCAAGGTCGGCGGTAACCGCCACAACCAGCGATGCCTTGCCGTCTTCGCCCGAAACCGACACCAGCGCGACGACGCCGGAGCCAAGCTTGGCCTTGAGGTCATCTGCCATGGGTTTCAGTTCGTTCGCCGGCACGTCTTCGAGCACGCGGGCGGAGAATTTGACGCCGTTGATGGTCTTGGTTTCAGGCGCAGCGCCCGCGCTGCCGCCCGTCGCCAGTTTACGGCGAAGGTCGGAAATTTCTTTTTCCAGTTTCTTTTTCTCGCCCACCAGCGCCTCGACCCGCGCGACCGTTTCGGCGGGGGAGGATTTCAAAAGCGCCGCAATATCCTGCACGCGCGTTTCCTGTTCGGCCAGATATTTCAGCGCACCCTCGCCCGTCACGGCTTCGACGCGGCGGATGCCTGCGGCCAGCGCGCTTTCGGATACGATGCGGAAAAGGCCGATATCCCCCGTGCGGCGTACATGGGTACCGCCGCAAAGCTCGATGGAATAGGCGCTGCGCGTGCCTTCGGGGTCTGTGCCGCCCAAGGATACAACACGCACTTCGTCGTCGTATTTTTCACCGAACATCGCCATGGCGCCCAGCGCGCGCGCATCGTCGATGGGCAGCAAACGCGTGGAAACTTCACTGTTCATACGAATGCGCTCGTTCACTTCGTTTTCGATGACGGCGCGCAGGTCGGCCTCAATCGGCGTCGGCTGGCTGATATCGAAACGCAGGCGGTTATCATCAACCAGCGAGCCTTTTTGCACCACATGCTTGCCGATATGGCGATGCAGCGCGGCATGCAGCAAGTGCGTGGCCGAGTGATTGGCACGGATGGCGCCGCGGCGCTTGGTGCAGATTTTCATCTCCACCGCATCGCCGACCTTGATGTCGCCTTTTTTAACTGTCGCGACATGCACAAAAAGGCTGCCGAGTTTTTTCTGGCAGTCGCCCACAACGGCTTCGCCGCCGTTTGCGGTTTTAATCCAGCCATGGTCGCCGACCTGACCGCCTGATTCCGCATAGAACGGGGTCTGGTTGACCACAACCATCACATCTTCGCCCGCTTTGGCAGAAGTCACTTCTTCGCCCTTCGCATTCACAAGCGCCAGCACTTGGCCTTCGGCTTCTTCCTGCTGATAGCCCAAAAACTCGCTCGCGCCGACCTTGTCCTTGATGCCGAACCAGATGGCTTCGGTTGCCGCCTCGCCCGAACCGGCCCAGGATTTACGCGCGGTTTCGCGCTGCTTTTCCATGGCGGCTTCAAAACCCGCAACATCCACTTCGCGCTTTTGCTCGCGCTTCAAAACGTCCTGCGTCAGGTCAAGTGGGAAGCCGAAGGTATCATAAAGCTTGAACGCCACATCACCCGGCAGTGCCTGACCTTCGCCCAGCTTCGCCGTTTCGGCGGTCAAAAGCGACAGGCCGTGGTCGAGGGTTTTCTTGAAGCGCGTTTCTTCCAGCTTCAGCGTTTCGGCAATCAGTGCGCCCGCTTCGTTCAGTTCCGGATAAACCGCGCCCATTTTGGATTGCAGCGTCGGCAGCAGACGGTACATCAAAGGCTCCGTCGCGCCCAGCAGGTGCGCATGGCGCATACCGCGGCGCATGATACGGCGCAAGACATACCCGCGGCCTTCGTTCGACGGCATAACACCATCCGCAATCAAAAACGCGGCGGAGCGCAGGTGGTCTGCAATCACGCGGTGCGAAACGCTTTTCGGCCCGTCGGGGTCGGTATTGGTCAGGTCGGCGGCCGCTTCGATAAGCGAGCGCAGCAAATCGACGCTGTAGTTGTCATGACTGCCCTGCAAAAGCGCGGTCATACGCTCCAGCCCCATACCCGTGTCGATGGATTGTTTGGGCATGTTGATGCGCGAACCGTCCGGCAGCTGTTCGAACTGCATGAAAACGTTGTTCCAGAATTCGATATAACGGTCGCCATCCTGGTCAGCGCTGCCCGGGGGGCCGCCCGCGACCTTGTCGCCGTGGTCATAGAAGATTTCGGAGCAAGGGCCGCAAGGCCCCGTGTCGCCCATCATCCAGAAGTTGTCCATGGTCGGAATGCGGATGATGCGGTCGTCGGAAAAGCCGGCAATGGATTTCCACAGCTTCGCCGCTTCTTCGTCTTCGGAATAAACAGTGACCAAAAGGCGGTCTTTGGGCATGTCGAATTCTTTGTTAATCAAATTCCACGCAAAGGTAATCGCCTGCTCCTTGAAATAATCGCCGAAGGAAAAATTGCCCAGCATTTCAAAAAACGTATGGTGGCGCGCCGTGAAGCCGACGTTATCAAGGTCGTTATGCTTGCCGCCCGCGCGCACACATTTCTGCGCCGTGGTCGCGCGGTTGTAGGGGCGGGTTTCGACGCCGGTGAAAACGTTTTTGAACTGCACCATACCCGAGTTGGTGAACATCATGGTCGGGTCGTTGCGCGGCACCAGCGGGCTCGACGCCACCGCTTCGTGTCCGTTCTTTTTAAAGAACTCGATAAATGTTCTGCGGACGTCGTTTGCGCTGGTCATGTCAAAGCCTCTTTGCCGTATGTGCCTGCCCCTCGCGGGCGGGCGTCTTTGTGAATGTTTTTGAAAGCCGGAAACCGCCGCCAAACGGCGGTTTTATCCGGTGAAACATAATACTGGATGGGAAAGGATTGCGCTAGGGGCAGAAATCCGTCACTGGGTGCGGAAAAAGCCGGTTTCGGCAAGCCCGCGGCCTGCTTTGAGGTCCTGATCGTTATAAATCGGCCAGTTGCCCTCCGCCACGTCGTCAAGCGAGGTCGTGCGCTGGCGGAATTTAATGCGGTAAATCCAGTAATTGGCCAGAACACGTTCGACGAAAATACGGGTTTCCGCGACGGGAATCGATTCGATGAACAAAAGCGGGTCGTCTTCGTAGCGCACGCTTTGCTGCCAGCGGCTGAGCTTGCCGGGCCCTGCGTTATAGGCGACGGCCAGCTTGAACAGGTTGTTGTCCACAACATCGTTGCCCAGAAGCTCGGCCAGATATTTCTGGCCAAGGTCGATGTTCATCTGCGGGTCGCGCAGGCGGCCGTCTTCAAGCTTTTCGCCGTACTTGCGCGCGACATGCCGCGCGGTTGCGGGCATCAGCTGCATCAAACCTTGCGCGCCCGAAGATTTATTCGTCACCGTCGGGTCGAATTTCGATTCCTGACGCACGAAGGCATAGACCAGCGCTTTATCGACATGGAAGCCGCGCTCCGGCGCCCAGGGGGTATCGGGATAAAGGGCGGTATCGTAAAGGTCACCCTCCGCATCGCGGAAGGCGCTGCCCATACGCATGGCCAGATGCGGCATGCCTTTTTCGGTGGCGAGCGAAATCATCGCCTCTTGCAAAATCAAATCACGCCCCGGATTTATCTGGCGCATTTCAAGCTCGGCCAAATCCGCCCTGCCCGCATCGACCAGCGCCAGCGCACGGCGTCCCGCCGGAACAGCGGAAAGGCTTTTGACATGGCGGTCGGTCAGCGACGGCACCTCCCAGTTGAATTTAACCTGCTCCATGCCCAGCGCCTTAAGCGCGATAATACCGTAGAAGGTGCGCGGATAATCGGCGCTGCGGCGCAACCAATAGCCGACTTTTTGCGGCTGATGGTTGCGCAGGTAAGAACGCGCCGCCCAATAGGCGCCCGAAGAGCTCATCCAAGCAGAGGAGCGCGGGGAATTGGCCGTCAATTCGAAATACCCCGCCGCTTCGGCATATTTGCCCAGCCGCCATGCGGAAAGACCTGCTATCCAGCCTGCATGCGGCGCCTCGACCGAAGAGCGGCGCGCGGCGGCGGCGGCGACTTCATACGCATCGCGCGTTTTACCGTTGAAGAAATAAGAAGCCGCGATTTCAGCCCGCAGGCTGTCGTATTCTTCGGCAGAAAACAAGCGGCGCGCCTCTTCGGTTTCCAGCTGCCGCAGCGCGGCGGTCGGGGAGTCCGACAGGTTGCGGCGGATGATGCTGATAATATCCTTGGCACGGCCGCTATGCTTGCGCGGCGTCAGATGCGGCTGCGCCAGCTGGCCGACGTCGTAATCCTGCTGCCCCATCACCCCGCGGCCATAGCGCGGCGAAGACAGGCGCGGCGCGGCGGAAGACTGGCGGCGTTCGGCAAGGTCGTAAATTTTTTGCGCGCCCGGATGGTCGCCATAGCGGCGCATCCATTCGGCCAGTTCGTCATAGCGTGCGCTATATTTAGGGTGCATGAAACGCTGATAAAGCACATGCCCCATCAGGCGGTCGTCATCCAGCTTGGCGATTTCGGCATCGGCGCGGTCAAAATTGCCCGTGTCCTGAAACGCGAAGATATGCCCATAGCGCGCGGCGTCATGGTCGTTTAGGCGTTTGCCCGCGGCGATATGCCCGAAAACACGGCTGAAAATGGAAGACTTCTGCACCGGCATCACCGACAGCGCCGCAGCAGAGGCCGCCGCCGCAGGCACATTGGCAACAGGGGGCAATGCCGACACCGGTTTGCGGCGCGGGTACATGACGGCGGTATCTTTCGCCAATATGTCGTCTATCGGATCGCGTGCCTGTATCTGGCGCGCCGGATTATCCGGCTTGCGCACCGGCAGCGGCACGGAAGTCGCCGCAATCGCCGTCCCGATACAGGAAATCAAGGCCGCCATCGCCAGGATTCCACGGATCTGCTTTTGCATCGTGGTCGTTGTCAAAACACACGCCTCTGTTGTTCAAAGGTAGGCAAAGTCGTAGCGCGAAACGGGCCTATTGGCAAAGTTTTTCGGCATTATTGAAAATTAAATCGGCAAAACAAGGGCTTAAAAATGCGATTTTATAGGGTTTTTATATTTTATGTAAAATAAAAGCCCCCTGCCCGCCAGAATCACGGCAAGCCGGGCACATACCTTATATGCACCTGTATATGGCCGCGCAGGCCTAGGCCAGCACCAGCATCACCGCGCGCGTCAGATAGACGGTGCCTATGCTGAACAGCACCACCTGCGTCGCACGGTAGAAATGGGCGTCGCTGATACGCTCCAGAAAGAACTTGGACGCGGCCGAGCCCATCAGCGCCATGGGAATAACCCCAAGGCACAGCCACAGCGGCAGCCCGCCCGCAGAGCTGCTGAAATCGCTGACCACAAAACCGAAATAGACGAATTTCAGTACATGCGACACGGCCTGCGTAAAGGCCTTGGTCGCGACGGTTTCATGGCGCGTCAGCTTGCGCGTCTGGAAAAACATATCCAGCATGCCGCCCGATACCCCGCCCGTCAGCTGCAAGGCGGCGATAATCAGCCCGCAGCCATAGGCCTGTCTGGACTGCGTGAAGTCCAGCTTCAGCGATTTCGGCAGCAGGTACGAAATAAACGGCCCCAGCCCCAGCAGGAAGTAAATCAGCGATTTGGGCGGCACGAAGGCCACAAAGGCCAGCACGAAAAACATCGTAAACATGCCCGCGAAGTAAAGCGGCAAAGACGGCCTGTAGATATGTTTGCGGTGAATAAACGCGCGGCTGCCGTTGGCGAAGAATTGCGCGATGGCGTGCAAAATCATCGCCTGCTGCACGGGCAGGAGCCAGACGAGCAGCCCCATCAAAATCATGCCCCCCGCCATGCCCAGAATACCCGACAGCACCGACGTAACAAAAACGGCGGACATAAGGGCGGCGGCGAGTGGCAGGGTGACAGTCATGATGCGTCTGTTCTACCACGCCGCGCGGCGGAAAACAGGACAGCCGATAAAAAAATCCGGCCGCGAAAGAAACGCAGGCCGCGCGATGAAAAAAAAGTCCGGAGAACTTTTAAGGGCAGATCGGAAGAG
>DQGU01000078.1:8184-8382 GCA_003524565.1 Rhodospirillaceae bacterium | reverse complement strand
GCGGCACCGAGCGCGGCCTGCCCATTTCCTGCTTCCTCAACGAGTGCGACGACAGCCTGCAGGGCATCGTTGACCTCTGGAACGAAAACGTCTGGCTCGCGTCGCGCGGCGGCGGTATCGGCTCTTACTGGGGCAACCTGCGCTCTATTGGTGAAAAAGTCGGCCGCAACGGCAAGACCTCCGGCATCATCCCCTTCA
>DQGU01000078.1:0-7951 GCA_003524565.1 Rhodospirillaceae bacterium | reverse complement strand
AGACCTCCGGCATCATCCCCTTCATCCGCGTGCAGGATTCCCTGACGCTGGCAATTTCCCAAGGCTCGCTGCGCCGTGGCTCCGCGGCGGTTTACCTGCCGGTCTGGCACCCCGAGATTGAGGATTTTGTCGAAATCCGCAAACCCTCCGGCGGCGACCCGAACCGCAAGGCGCTGAACCTGCACCACGGTATCGTTATTTCCGACGCCTTCATGCGCGCCGTTGAAAAAGACGAAGAATGGGCGCTTTTGTCGCCGAAAGACGGCGCTGTTGTGTCCCGCGTATCCGCGCGTAACCTTTGGATACGCATTCTGACCGCACGCATCGAAACCGGCGAGCCCTATATCATCTACGGCGATACCGTTAACCGCGCCATTCCCGAACACCACAAACTGGCCGGCCTGAACGTGAAGATGTCGAACCTCTGCAGCGAAATCACGCTGCCGACGGGTAAAGACCACCACGGGCAGGAGCGTACGGCGGTTTGCTGCCTGTCGTCCCTCAACCTCGAAAACTACGAGGAATGGGAAGACCATCCGACGATTGTCGAAGACATCATGCGTTTCCTCGACAACGTACTCGAAGACTTCATCCGCAAAGCACCGGACAGCATGATGCGCGCGAAATACTCCGCGATGCGCGAACGCTCCGTCGGTCTTGGCGTCATGGGCTTCCACTCCTTCCTGCAATCCAAGATGATTCCGATGGAATCCGTCATGGCGAAGGTCTGGAACAAGCGCATGTTCAAGCACATCAAGGCGCAGGCCGACGCGGCTTCCGTCAAGCTGGCGCACGAACGCGGCCCCTGCCCGGATGCAAAAGAATACGGCATCATGGAGCGTTTCTCGAACAAGATGGCGATTGCGCCCACGGCGTCCATCTCCATCATCACCGGCGGCGCAAGCCCGGGTATCGAGCCGAACTCCGCCAATGCCTATACGCATAAAACGCTTTCCGGCTCTTTCTTCGTGCGTAACAAATACCTCGAAGTGCTGCTGGAGCAAAAAGGCCTCAACAACGAAGAAATCTGGACCAGCATCATCACCAACGAAGGCTCCGTCCAGCATCTCGACTGCCTGTCGCAGGATGAAAAAGACGTGTTCAAAACCGCGTTCGAGCTGGACCAGCGCTGGCTCATCGAACATGCGGCTGACCGCACGCCTTATATCTGCCAGGCGCAGTCGCTCAACGTTTTCCTGCCCGCGGACGTGCACAAGCGCGACCTGCACCAGATTCACTGGATGGCATGGAAGAAGGGTGTCAAATCGCTTTACTACTGCCGCTCCAAATCCATCCAGCGTGCCGAAAGCGCGAATGGTGGTGACGGACGCCTGAAAATCGCCTCCAGCGCGACGGCCGGCGAAGGCGGGGCGACCAAGTACGACGAGTGCCTGGCCTGCCAGTAAGCGTAATCCGCATAACAACATAAAGCGCAGGGGCGGATACAACCGCGCCGCCATAAAAAACGAAGCAACCGAAGCGAAGTTCACTTGGGGAGGAACAATCATGCACGTTTTGACATCGGCTGAAATGAATACGCTGTCCATCATCGGCAATCCGGAATGCTGCGATGCTATGCCGCGCAACCATCTGGAAAAGCTTTACCGCCTCGACCTTATCGAGCCCGGAAACTGCGGCCCCGCCCTGTCCACGAAAGGACGCGAAATACTGTTCCGCCGGAAATAAAAGTCTATATTGGTGCAATCTTAGGGTTGCACGCATATAAAAGCTTCCTGCCGGCACCGTGCAAAAGCACAGGGCCGGCAGGCGCATCTTAAAAAAGGAAAAACCGAAATGTCCCGTCTTCTGACCGAAAACCACGTCTATAAACCCTTCTACTACCCCTGGGCCTACGAAGCATGGCTGACGCAGCAGCGTTTGCACTGGCTGCCCGAAGAAGTACCGATGGCCGAAGACGTGCGCGACTGGAAACAGAAGCTGACGCCGGCGGAAAAAAACCTGCTGACGCAAATTTTCCGCTTTTTCACGCAGGCAGACGTCGAGGTGAACAACTGCTACATGCGCCACTATGCGCAGGTGTTCAAGCCGACGGAAGTTTTGATGATGCTGGTCGGTTTCTCCAACATCGAAACCATTCACATCGCCGCTTATTCCCACCTGCTCGATACCATCGGCATGCCCGAGGTTGAATACTCCGCGTTCCTGAAATACAAGGAAATGAAGGACAAGTTCGACTACATGCAGGGCTTCAACGTCGAATCCAAACGCGACATCGCCATGACCATGGCCGTGTTCGGCGGCTTTACCGAAGGCCTGCAGCTTTTCGCGTCCTTCGCGATGCTCATGAACTTCCCGCGTTTTAACAAGATGAAAGGCATGGGGCAAATCGTTACCTGGTCGGTGCGCGATGAAACCCTGCATACGCTGTCGGTCATCCGCCTGTTCAAGGCCTTCATCGAGGAAAATCCGGAAATCTGGACCGAAGACCTCAAAAAAGACATCACCGAAGCCTGCCAGACCATCGTCAGCCACGAAGACGCCTTTATCGACCTTGCCTTCGAAATGGGCGGCGTCGAAGGTTTGACGGCGCAGGAAGTGAAAGACTATATCCGCTACATCGGCGACCGCCGCCTGACGCAGCTGGGGCTCACGGCCGTATTCGGCATCGAGAAAAACCCACTGCCGTGGATGGATGCGATGCTGAACGGTGCGGAACACACCAACTTCTTTGAAAACCGCGCGACGGAATACTCCAAAGCCTCGACGCAGGGTTCGTGGGAAGAGGCCTTTGCCGACGAAATCTTCAAAGCATCGGCCTGATACCGTTACTCCTGATACTTACAAGAAAACCCCCGGCACGGCGGCCGGGGGTTTTTCTTCTGCGCGGGGTTTTGTGTGCTTATTTTATGCGGCGCGGTTTTATTTTGATTTGCGGCACGCTGATGTCGTTTTTGAGCATGGTGGCGCGTTCCGTGCTTAGGGCGCCATCCTCGATGGATGCGCGCCAGAAATCTTCTTCGGAGAGTTGCTGGCCGTGCCAGAACCATTCTTTTTCGCCATTCGCGTTTTCAATCGCGGGGCCGTCTTTTCTGTGCAGCACGCCGGCCAAACGCCATTCGACCGTGCCATCGGTACGGGTTTGCGGTTGTGCGCTTTCGCTGGCGGCGCTGTTTTGAAACTGTGCTTTAGCGGTCATGTTCGTAGCCTCGCATAGGGGGAGCCTTGGGCATTAATATACATAATGAAAGAAACTTTACAAGGAAAACAGAGCTGTGGCACCGTCCACGGGACGGCTTAAAGGGCTTTTATATTTCAATGAGATGGCTGTTCTTGGGCGGGGGAGCTTAACGCCGCCCTTGCCCGTTGTTGCCGCGGCGGTGCGGACGTTTTTGGATATTGAGAGGCTTGAGCGGCGTGAAGTCGCGGCGCGAGCGCATGTCGTTCAGCTCTTCAATCAGCTTGGCGCGCGCGGCGTCCTGTGCCTTGCGCAGCAAATCGACAATCTGTTTGTTCTTGTTCGGGTTCTTGAGCGCGATATCCATCGCGGATTGCCCGTCGTTGCCGCGCGCATTCAGGTTCGGTTCGTGTTTGAGAATGGCTTCGACAATGCGCAGGCGCCCCGATTGCACCGCCCAGATAAGCGCGGTGCGGCCGTGTTCGGCATCTGTCACGGTGATGTCGGCGCCTTTGTCCAGCAGCTCTTGAGCGCGCTGGTTGATATTGAGGTTTTGCGACGCGCCGTCCATCGGGCGGCGGGCAAGGTCGATAAGCTCCTGCCCCAGCGCCTTGCGGTCAAGGGGGACGAAAGGCGCGCCGGCGGCGGCATTGTTAAAGGCGTTGGCGAGGCTCATGTCCTGTCCCAGGCGTCTTTTGCGAATACAGCGCCATTGTAGCATGTATCGCTGAACGGCGGGTTAATATCCGTTATCCGGATTTTATTTGGATTTTTTTTGTGTGCGGAAACGGTTGATATCGTTCTGCAATTCGTCAACCTCGGCGCAATAGGTGCCGGCGCAGATGTATATCATGGCCTGCAACTGCTCCATCGCACGGGCCAGGTCGCCATCTTCCAGCCACAGATTCCCGACATATTTATTCGCGCCCAGATGCCGCGGATTGAGGGTAAGAGCGGTGCGGTAATTTTCGCGTGCCTTTTTCTTGTCGCCGAGTTTTTGGTACGCATAGCCGCGATAGACATAGGCATCCGCGTTTTGCGGATGGCGCTGCAAAACGCCGCCCAGCACATCCAGCGACTGCATGTATTTCCCCGTCGCCAGATAATATTCGGCGGTAATCAGGCCGGAGTCTTCGCGGAAGGGCACTTCAGCGGATTTGGCCATGTCATCGCCCGCGCTGTCATTGGCGTGCGACATCTGCGCGCCCGCAACCATCACGGCGCAGGCAAGCACAAGGGCAAGGGCAAGGGCACGGGCGGATAAAATCGGCAGGCGCATGGAAACGTCTTTCTTTGAGGGGCGAACAGGCCGCGGGGATTTATATCAGACTTCAATCGCAGCTTCGATGCGAAAGTCTTCTACCAAGCCGTCGTATTCTGCGGGTTCGGCCTGCACCCTGTCAACACGCGCCATCATGGGTCCGTGGCGGCAGGCGCGGATAAGGTCTTCGACCTGCCGCGGGTCGCCGTGCAAAAGCCCCTCTACTGTGCCGTCGCTGCGGTTGCGCGTCCAGCCGTTCACGCCGCGCGACAAGGCTTCGCCCTGCAGCCAGCGGCGGTAACTGACACCCTGTACGAATCCGAAAACCAAAATACGCATGGCGATTTTGGGAATGCCCGGCGGCAGCTCCGGCGGGGGCGGTTCGGGTATCTGTGTCGTTGCCATGGCACAATCCTCCCTGATGAACGAACGGACGGGAACGTGCTTCTGTTCCAGCCGTCTAAAAAGCCGTTATCTTTAAAGTGTTTTTTGTTTTGGGCGGGCTGGCGGATACAGGCCGCCGCGCGCCGTTTCTGTGCCGCAATCGCCTTGTTTATTGCGCTGCCAGCACGAGGCAATTGTCTTTCAGGATGCGGCAGGCCTGTGTGGCCTGGTCGCGGCTGAGCCCTGATAGGCGCGCGCGGTAAATCACGCCGCGGCTGGTCATCAGCGGGGCGATGATGTATTGGCTGCGTCCTGAAATCGTTTTCGGCAAACGGTCGCGCACGCCGCCCAGCGCGGCCAGCCCCGCGTCATGCGTCGAAAAGGCGCCGATTTGTATCGCCCATACATCCGCGCCGGTCGCTTGGCGCACGGGGCCGCTGCCTGTAGCGGGCGCCATGTTGTGAATGATGCGCGGGCCTTTGCTGGCCAGATTTTCTTTGATGAACAGCGTGTCGCTGCCGCCGCCGTTTCTGTCGCCCTGCTGCACGCCGACAAGGCCGGTGTTGATGTCTTCTTCATCGCTGCGCAGGCTGTCGTTCATGGCGACTTTGTTGCTGGCAAGCGCGCGGTCAACGGCCAGCACAGCGGGTGCGGAGCCCGGTTTGCGCACCGGCAGGCGGACGTCAGGCTGCGGCGCGGCGCTGGCCAGCGTGGTTGTGTTTTGCTGCTGCTGGATACGGCGGGCGACTTGCGGGCTGCTCAGACGGGTAAAGCCGGCATCCAGAATATCGGCCATGTGCTCGTTGCGCGATGTGGCGGTGCGGCCGCCGAAAACAACGCCAATCAAACGGCGGCCATCGCGCACGGCGGAGGCAACAAGGTTGTAGCCCGATGCGGCAACATAGCCGGTTTTAATGCCGTCCATGCCTTCGTAGCTTTCCAGCATGCGGTTGTGGTTGCGGTAGGTATTGCCCGCATACACAAATTTGTTGGTGCTGAAATAACGGTATTCCAGCGGGAAGTCGCGCATCAAGGCACGGCCGAGCGTCGCCATATCGCGCGCGGTTGAAATTTGCAGCGGGTCGTGCAGACCGTGCGCGTTGACGAAATGGCTGTTGCGCATGCCCAGCTGCTTTGCCTTGGCCGTCATCAGGCGCGCGAAGCGGTATTCGCTGCCCCCGATGCCTTCCGCCAGCACGACAGAGATATCATTGGCCGAACGTGTGACCAGCGACAGGATAGCGTCTTCGACGCGGATGGTATCGCCCGGCTCCAGCCCGATTTTGGACGGCGGCTGCGATGCTGCATGGCTGGAGACGCGCAGGCGCTGCGTCTTGCGCAGCTGGCCTTGCTGGATAGCCTCGAAGGTCAGGTAAAGCGTCATCATCTTGGTCAGTGACGCGGGGTGCAGGATTTTGTCGGGGTTGCTCTCGCTCACGACCACGCCCGTTGCGGCATCGATGACGATGGAGGCGTATTTGTAATTCGGCTGGTTGGCTTTTTTCTGGCCTTTACGCGCGGCCTCCGCATGCCCCACGGCAAAGCAGGCCACAAGCAAGGCCGCAATCAGCATGAAAAAAAGCCGTTTCACGTCTTAAAAACCCTTCGTGCCCGGATTTTTCCGGCGCAATGAACCCCTTGGCATAAATGCGGTTTTTGCATTTACCCCTCCCTTAATATGGTAGGCCGCTTTGGCTGGTTTGTCTAGTCGCGGCGCACCAAAAAACACGGAAATATCGGGATATTTCCGTGTTTTGGGTGATTTTTGGCGGGTTTAAATCTCGCGGCCGCGCACCGAGGGGCTGCGGGGAATATAAAGCGGCTCCGGCTTGCGCTCCGGCAGGTCTTTTTCCGGCGCGGGCGCAGGCAACAGCAGCGTTTCTTTGGGGGTGATGTTCTGGGGCGGGGTATAGCTCGCCTTGATGTTGTAATGCGCGTTCAGGCCGCTGGCGAAGGTGCTGCGGTCGGGCAGGCTGCGCACATGGCCGGTATCCTGAAAGCCGGGAGCGTTTTCTTCTTCCGGGTCCTCGCTGGTATCGGCGGGGTCGTTCTGGTTGACGGGCAGGGGCGGCTTGGGTTGGCTGCCCAGCACGGCAAAGCCGTAATCCAAAAGTACGGTCATGTCGGCCTTGCGCTGCGCGGGGTTATCGGCGCCGAAAACGACGGCGACGATACGCTGGCCGTCACGCTCTGCCGATGCGGTCAGGTTGAAGCCGGACACGCGGATGAAACCGGTCTTGAGCCCGTCCACGCCGTCATAGCTGCCGAGCAGGTTGTTGTAGTTGCGATAGCTGACGCCGTTATAGCTGAAGGTGCGGTTGCCGAAGAAGTGGTAATATTCAGGGAAGTCCTTGATGACCGCGACCGACAGTTTCGCCATGTCCGATACGGTGGTGAACTGGCGCGTATGCGGCAGGCCGTTCGGGTTCATGAAATGGCTGTCGTCCATGCCCAGGCGCTCTGCCGTGGCATTCATTTTGTCGGCAAACCCCTCGACGCTGCCGCCGATGGCTTCGGCCAGCACCACGGCGGCATCGTTGGCGGAATGTACCAGCATGCCTTTCAGCGCGTTTTCAACGGTGATTTTGGTGATGACCTGACGTGTTTCGGTGCGGCGCTTGCCGGTCTTTTTGTCTTTGTAGGTATTGGTGCGCATCATGGCGAGGTTCGTGCGCTCCTGCGAGGCGGCGCGGCGCGATACCGTCAGCTCCTGGTCAAGGCGCAGGGTGCCGTTTTTCAGCGCTTCGAACGTCAGATAGGCCGTCATGACCTTGGTCGTCGATGCGGGGCGCAATTGCTTGTCTTCGTCGCGGCCGTAAATCATGTTGCCGTTTGCGGCATCGACGACGACGGAGGCATAGCGGCTGGCGCGCTGCGGTTCTGCCGGTTCGGCGGGGGCGGCGGTTTGCGCCAGCGCGGGCAGGGCTGCGGCCTGAAACGCCATGCAGAGGGCGAGACGTTTGAATAGAGAAGCTTTTTTCAAAACGGTCGTTCTCCGCTCTGTGTCGTGTTGATGACGATGTGCTTGGGTCGCGGTGCATTTTCCGCGCGTTTATTGAAATTATGGCAACACGAGATTCGTGTAAAGCAGGAATTTGACCTAAGCGCTTTTTTTTACAGGATTATTTTGCGCCGCAGCATGCAGCGGTAGCGGGTAGATCGGAAGAGCG
>DQGU01000049.1:349-6859 GCA_003524565.1 Rhodospirillaceae bacterium | reverse complement strand
ACCTTGCCCCCCTGCGGCATCGCGTCGCGCGCGTTGACCACAAGGTTGATAAGCACCTGGTCCATTTGCCCCTGGTCAGCCTTGATAAGGCCAAGCTCGCTGCCGTGCGTCAGGTCAAGCTCGATATTCGCGCCAATCAGGCGGCGCAGCAGGTGCGACAGCTCGCTCAGCACGTCCGTCATGTCCAGAACGCGCGGCTGCAACGTCTGCTGGCGGGAGAAGGCAAGCAGCTGGCGCACAAGGTTCGCGGCGCGGTTGGCGTTTTGCTTGATTTGCATGATGTCGGCAAACGACGGGTCGCCCGGTTTGTGGCGCAGCAAAAGCAAATCGCAAAAGCCAATCATGGCCGTCAAAAGGTTGTTGAAGTCATGGGCGATGCCGCCCGCCAGCTGGCCGATGGCCTGCATTTTCTGCGACTGGGTGAATTGTTTTTCGAGGTTTTTTTGCTCCGTCAAATCGATGAAGTGCAAAACGAAGCTGTCGCCTGATTTGAATTTGCGGGCATAAACCTGCGCCACGATTTCGATAGAACCGCGCAGCGGGATTTCAATAAAGGATTCCGTGCGTATGCCGCGCGACAGGTTTTTCAGCCACTCTTCCGCCTTCGCCTGCGCGTCCACATCGACGAAGTGCAAAAGCGGCTTGCCATTCAGTGCATTGACCGGCAGCTTCATCATCGCGGCCAGCGTCTGGTTGCAATCGCTGATGATGCCGGCCGCGTTCAAAAGGCAGATGCCGACGGGCGCTTCTTCGAACAGGCGCTCGAAACGATCTTCGGATTCGCGCAGCGCCTGCTGCATTTTTTGCTCCGTCGTCAGGTCATAAACGATAGAGCGGGAAATGACGCCGCCGTCTTCGCCGCGGGTGATGGAATGGGTGATGGCGGATTTGAATACGCGGCCGCCGGCGCCTTTCATCAATAGCTCCCCGTGCTGGTGGTATCCGCCTTCTTCGAAACAGTCAAAGGGACGCCCCTTCGCGGGCGGCGTGACAAGGAAGTCATGCAGCTTCAGCTTGCCGATAAGCGTTTTTTCATCCGTGCCGAACAGGCGCAGCAAGGTGTCGTTGGCAAAACGGAATTTGCCGTCTTCATCCACCGTGAAAAATCCGACGGGCGCGTTGTCGGTGAAGTCGCGCAGCTTTTCGCGCTCTTCGCGGATGGCGGTTTCCATCTGGTGGCGGTGGGTGATGTCGTCAAACCGCCACTGCACATAGCCGGCCCAGCCGACGATATGCTGGCACGTCACCTGAAACCACGTCTGGCGGCCGCGGATGCGGGTATTGATTTCGGTGGTGGCGGAGCCTGCGGGCGCGGCCTTGGCTTGCAGGTCATGCAAAAGCTTTTCAATTTTGCCCGCGTGTTCGAACAAACGGGTGAAGGCGTGCAGGTCCTGCGTGCCGAGACCATCGACAAGTTTGTTGAAACGCTCGTTGGAATAAATCGTATCGCCTTCGGGGCTGGTGATGATGCGCGCTTCGGCACTTTTCTCAAGCACTTCGGTCAAAATCTGGCGGCTGCGGTCAACCTTGTTGTAAAGGCGGCTGAGCAGCACGATGCACGCTCCACCCAAAAGACCGTAGAGGTAAATGGCGAACATCGACATGTGAATGCCGCCGTAAGCCTGAATATAAAAAATCAGCAGGATGACAAAACCGTAGGCCGCGCTGGTCACGAACAGGAAAATGCTTTTCCAGCGCCGCTGCGCCGCTTCTTTGTTGCGCGTGGGCGGTTCGGGGCGTTTTTCAAGAAAAAAGCCGCTATGTTCGGGCTGCGGGGCGGTGGTCACTGGCGCTGTCTCCCATGAGGCTGGCATCGTCGGGCGGGTGCGACGATTTTATCATCCTGCGCTCAAAAATCCACGAAGTATCGTGTGCGGGCGCGGCTTTGCGGCTTACATAATGCGCCTTGTCAGGCTTTGCGGCCCTTGAGGCGGAAGACGTAGGAAATCACCTCTGCCACCGCCTTGTAGTGTTCGGCCGGAATCATCTGGCCGATGTCCATGCCGTCGAACAGCGCGCGCGCCAGCGGCGGGTTTTCAACGATGGTGACTTTGTGTTCCTTGGCCAGCTCGCGGATGCGGGTGGCGACGTCATCGACGCCCTTGGCGACCATGACGGGGGCATCCATCTGTTTGGTGTCATACTTCAGCGCGATGGCGTAGTGGGTGGGGTTGGTGATGATAACATCGGCCTCGGGCACGGCCTGCATCATGCGCTGGCGGGCGCGCTGTTCGCGCAGCTGGCGCAGCTTGCCTTTAACGTGCGGGTCCCCTTCGGTCTGTTTGTATTCGTCTTTGATTTCCTGCTTGCTCATCATCATTTTTTGCATGAAATCGTGCCGCTGATAGAGGTAATCCAGAATGGCGACGACAAACAAAACCCCCAGCGCCGCCGACATCATGCGGATAAACAGCATGCGCATATCGTAAAGGCTGTCGGTAATGTCCTGCCCGACAAAATGCTCCACGCCGCTGAAATAGGGGTAGAACACCATCAGGCACACGCTGAAAATAATTACCAGCTTGATAATACCCTTGAGAAATTCGACGATGGAGCGCAGGGAAAACAGCCGCTCGAACCCTTTGATGGGCGATATTTTGGACAGGCTCGGCTTCATCGGCTCCGCCGTGAACAGGGGGCCGATTTGCACAAAGCCGGCGATGAACCCCGTGAAAACGAACAGCAAAAACGGCAGCGCCATGATGCCGCCGATGTCGATAAACAGGTCGGCGGTTAATGCGCGCAGCCCTTTGGCGTCAGTCGGCAGGGTGTGCACCAGCTCGAAAAACATTTTCAGGCGGTCGCGCAGCGCCTCCGCCATGCCGGGGCCGGCAAGGCCGATAACCAGCGTTGCGGCAAACAGCATCAGCCAGTTATTGACCTCGCGGCTTTGGATGACTTGTCCGCGTTTGCGCGCCTCTTCCAGCTTTCGGGCTGTGGGCTCTTCTGTCTTCTGACTCTTGTCTGTGCTGTCATCGCCTTCGGCCATCGCGCAACTCCCGCTACAGGCCGAGCAGGCTGGAAACCGTGCCTGCGTAGTTGTTGAGCCAGAAAATCATCCCCGCAGACAAAACCATGGCAAGCACGATAAGGCTCACCAAAATCTGTATGGGCAGGGCGAGGAAAAAAATCTGTATCTGCGGCATCAAACGGCCAAGCAGGCCGAAAATGGCGTTGATAAGAAGGCCGATGACGATAAACGGCAGCGCAATCTGGATGCCGGTGGCGAAGGCAACGGATACCGCGCGCGCGATGATATTGGATACGGACGCCGTATCCGGAAACAGCCCCTGCGCGGGAAAAGTGATATAGCTGTCCGCCACCGCCGCCAGCAGGAAATGGTGCAGGTTGGTCACGAAAATCAGCGTCAGGCCGAGCATGGAGTAAAGCGCGCCGACAAGCGAGCCCTGCGTCGCCGTCGCGGGGTTGAAAACCATGGCGTTGGCAAAGCCTGCCTGCATCGAAATGGTCGAGCCTGCGGTATCGAGTGCGGAAATCAGAATACGCATGACCGTGCCGATAAAAAGCCCGATGAAGGCTTCGGACAGCAAAAGCAGGATAAGCGCAGGCGTGGAGGCCGGCATGGCCGGCAGCGCCTTCGCCAGAACCGGCGTCAGCACAAAGCAAAAGGCAACGGTGAACAAAAGCCGCACCTGCGGCGTCACAAAGCTGTCGCCGATGCCCGGCATAATCATGATGGCCGTGCCGAAGCGCATGAAAATAAGCAGGAAGGCAAAGATATTGCCGACGACGATTTGCTGCAGCAGGGATTCCATATCCCGCGCCCTAGCTGATGCCGACAATCTTGTCGGCGATTTTTTCGGTAAAGGCGATAAGCGCCTGCGCCATCATCGGCAGCAGCAGGAAAATCGCCAGAAAAATGGTGATAATCTTGGGCACGAAGGCGAGGGTCATTTCCTGTATCTGCGTCAGCGCCTGAATAAGCGCGATAATCAGACCCGTCACTAGCCCGATAAGCATAACAGGCCCCGCAATCCGGATGGTGAGCAGGATTGCTTCGCGTGTGATGTCGATGATTTCAGCTTCGTTCATCGGGCCGGCCCCATATTCGCTGCCGCGCCCGTCCAAAATGGCCTGAATCTTAAAAGATAAAAGCCGTCAAATGGGCGTGCGCATGATTTCCTGATAAGCTTGCACCACTCTGTCCCTGACCGCAAGGACTGTGTTCAGCGCCACTTCGGCGTCGTTGACGGCCTGCAGGACTTCCGTCATGTCCGCTTTGCCGAGCAGGGAGGCGGCGGAGGTTTGCTCGCTGCGGTGCTGCGCATCGATGGCGGCCTCGGCGGACTGTTTCAGGATGTCGCCGAACGAGGGCGCGCCTGCGGGTACTGCGCTGCCTTTGGCGATATCGCTGGCGGCGCTGCCGCCCTGTACCTGTTTCAGGGTATTGAGGTAGGCGCTGGCGGCGTCGTTAATATTTGCCATATCGATACTCCTTTTGTCCGCCGGACATTTTTACAAGGTGCTCTTTAATTATATCAGCCACGCAGCAAATCGACCATGCGCATCAGCATGCCGCGCGACATTTCGATAACGCCGAGGTTCGCTTCGTACGAGCGCTGCGCCTCGCGCATATCCATCATCTCGACCAGGCTGTTGACGTTGGGGGTGCGGATGTAACCCATTTCGTCGGCAGCGGGGTGGTTGGGGGCGTATTTAATCAGGAAGTCGCTGTTGTCGGCTTCGATACGGTCAACCTCTACGTTGCGCACACCTTCGCTGCGGTCGAGTTCGTTTTTGAAGGTCACGACCTGACGGCGGTACGGTTCCTGCCCCGGGGAGGAAGGGGTGGTATCGGCGTTGGCGAGGTTTTCTGAAATAACCTTCATGCGCACGCCTTGCGCTTTCATCCCTTTGGCGGCGAGTGCCATGGCCTTGACGAGATCCATTTTATCCTCCGTCCCTTAACCTGCGTTCTTATTGCGACCTGATAGCTGTTTTCAGCATATCAATGTTTTTCTGGTACAAATTGGTGATGAAGCGATGGTCTGTATAGGTTTCGTTCATCTTCAAAAGCTGTTCTTCCAACACCACGGCGTTGCCGGCGGGGGCCACTTCGTAGGGGTGTTTTTCCTGTCTTTCCTGCGGCTTGGTGCCGCCGGTTGATGTGCCACCTAAGTTCAGATGCGCGGCGTTGGTCAGGGCAAGGCCGGACGTTGCCGAAGACGCTGCGCCCGCACCGATGCCGGAAAGGCCGCTGGCGAGCGAAGGCGTCTGTGTAGCTTTTCCAAGTATCGATTTGAAATCAATGGGTGTTACGTCGTTGGGGCGGTAGCCGGGGGTATCTGCGTTGGCGATATTCTGCGCGATGACTTTCTGGCGTTCTTCCAGCCAGTCCATCTTTTGCACCATCGCATTCAGCAGTGTCAGATTTTGAGTGGTCATTTTTTACCCCTTCGCACAGGTCTCAGGCAGATGCTATGCAAGCCTCATGCCATAATGACCCGTATCCGCTAAATCTCCCCACCCCGACTATAGCACAGGCAGAATCACCCGTAAGGAATTCTTTGCGCGCGCGGCACGGAAAGCCGTTAACCTTTTGTTCATTTTTGCTAGACTGTCTGGAGCAAGCAGGGGACGGCGCGCGCATGACAGACGACATCAGCGATAACGACAAAAGCCAGCCGGAGGACACGCCGGAAAAAAGCCGCCGCGCCGCCGCCGTCGCACTCAAGAAATATGGAATAGGCGAAGGCGCGCTGCCCAAAGTTGTCGCCGCAGGCTATGGCAAGCTCGCGGAGCAGATTGTGGAAATAGCTTTCCAGAATGGCATCAAGGTGCGCGAAGACAAAGACCTCGCCCAGATGCTGGCCGCCATCGAAATCGACAGCGAAATTCCGAGCGAGGCACTGGTCGCCATTGCCGAAATTCTGGCCTATGTTTACAAAACGAACGGAACGTATCAATCTAGCAAAAACCAGAACAAGGACGGCACCCCCGATGACAACCGCACAGACGCCTGACACGCAAGACCTCTCGCAGCAGCTGAAGGCCGTTCTCGACTACGTCAAGGATTGCGAACGCCGCGTGCATCTGGGCGAAATCATGGACCTCGACGGGCTCGACGACAAAGTCATGGAGATTTGCGACCAGGTGGCGGACATGCCGCAGGACGAGGCGCAGGAGTATGAAACCCAGCTGGGCGTTCTTATCAAGGAACTGGAAGCCCTCGCCAAATCCATGCAGGCGCAGCAGGAAAAAATCGACGGCGGAAAGAAGTAACCGTCCATGGAAACAGCGGTCGCAACCTCCGGCATTGAAATGTATCTGAAGGTGATTTTCGCCTTCGTTTTTGTCATGGGGCTGATGTTCGCCTTTTCATGGCTTGTGAAAAAGCTTGGCCTTGCAACGCCCGGTATGGCGGCGGGGGCGAAGCGCCGTTTGAAAGTCGTTGAATTTCTGCCGCTCGATACGCGCCGCCGTCTTGTGCTGGTGCGCCGCGATGACCGCGAACATCTGATTGTTATCGGCGGCAACGGCGGCGATGTG
>DQGU01000049.1:0-127 GCA_003524565.1 Rhodospirillaceae bacterium | reverse complement strand
CGGCAACGGCGGCGATGTGGTGGTCGAGCGTGATATTGCCGCGCCTGCGGAAAAAAATGCCGAAATCGTCGATATGGCCCAGCAAAAGGATGCGCAGAATGCCGGATAACAAACGCCGCCATTGGAT
>DQGU01000172.1 GCA_003524565.1 Rhodospirillaceae bacterium | reverse complement strand
GATGATGATGACGTCGTTCACGCGGATTGTCGTCGTGCTGTCTTTTCTGCGCACGGCCATCGGCGCGCAGCAAACGCCGCCGAACACGGTGCTTGTCAGCCTTGCGATGTTTCTGACGCTGTTCATTATGACGCCGACGTTTCAGGCGGCTTATGACCAGGGCATCCGCCCCATGATGAACGAAGAGATAAGCGAGATGGAGGGGGTCGAAAAAGCCTCCGTCCCCTTCAAGGAATTCATGCTGAAACACACCCGCGAAAAAGATTTGCAGCTTTTCATGGGGCTCAGCAAAACCGAACCGGTCGAAGAAGCCATGGACGCCCCGCTGCAGGTCGTCATTCCGTCGTTTATGATATCGGAGCTGCGCCGCGCGTTTGAAATCGGCTTTTTGCTTTTCCTGCCGTTTCTGGTCATCGACATGGTGGTCGCGTCCATCCTGATGTCGATGGGTATGATGATGCTGCCGCCCGTGATGATTGCGCTGCCGTTCAAGATTATTTTCTTCGTGCTGGTGGACGGCTGGTACCTGATTGCAGGCTCCCTCGTCAAAAGCTACGGCGGGTAGCTATGCCCGAGCCGCTAGATGAAACGCCAATACCGGAAGCGGCAAAGTCGGTTTCTGATGTAGAATATCAAATGCTCGGCGCCATCAGGGATGAGTGCTTTGAGATTCAGCGCAAGCGGATGAAGCAGGCGCCGTTTATCTGGCTGGGTCTGGTGGCTGTGTTTATTTGGGCGATGGGCGGCTTTGCCGCCGCGTTTGGCGATTTTTATTTTTATCTCGGCGTTGTGGGCGGGACGGGGCTTCTTGCTGATTGGGTCTATGCTCAGCGTCGTCGTTATGCGCGGTCTTACAAAGATATTATTTTTCCGCACATCGCCCGCACGTTTAACATGCAGTACAGCCGCGCGGGCGGTGTCCCCATACATCTTTTTTCGGGCACAGGGGGCGTCCCCCAACATGTGAAGTGTGAAACCGAGGACTATTTTTTCGGGGAATACCACGGCGAGAAAATCCATCTCAGTGAAATAAAACTTTCCGAGAGAACGGGGGAGTTTGAGCAGAAGGCGACAAAAGAAATCTTTTCGGGCGTGGCGATAGTCATTGAGCTGAAAAAGCCGCCCTTTCTTGGGCATACGGTCATTCTTCCAAAAGTGCGGCCTTATAAGCTCAATCTTTCGGGATTGAAACCTGTGGACTTGGTGGACCCTGTTTTTGGTGCTGATTATAGTGTGTTTTCAAACGACCAGGTTGAAGCACGCTTTCTGGTTCATCCTGTTGTTGTCGAGAATTTCTCGGCCTTGTCTGCTCCGTTTTTTGGCAAGAAAGTCTCGGTATCTTTTTATCAGGGGCGCATACTGGTCTTAATTCCCGTTGACCAGAATTTGTTCGAGCCGCCATCTATGTGGGCGGACGTGAGTAATTTCGATGGGATTGTGTCTGTGAAAGCGCAGATAGCGGCTACCCTGACGTTTGTTGACCGTCTTGGGCTTTATAAAAAACGTCCACAGTAACGCGTAAATAACGCTTACTCCGCCGCCTTGTCGCGTGTCAGGTTGCCGACGATGAGGCGCTGGACGGGTTTCAATGCACGGCCGGCGGCGAGGATGCCCTTGCGCAAAATCTTCGCACCTGCGCGGTCGTCGGTATAAAGCTGCACAATCGAATTGATGCCTTCGTACATCGGGCGCGTCTGGCGGCGGTGAGTGGCGGCAAATTCTTCCAGCACAGACATCTTGCCGATATCAAGTCCCGACAGTAGGGCGCGGCGCAAGGTTTGCGACAGCACCTCCGCCCCGTAAAGGCCGAAATTGAACCCATGCGCGCTGACGGGGTGCATGCCGACGGCAGCGTCACCCAGAAGGGCGAAGCGTTCCTGCGCGAAATCTTCGGCATAAACGGCGACGAGCGGGTAGCTGTGCATGTCGCCTGTCACGCGCACCTGTCCGATGCGCCCGTCAGTCCATTCGTATATTTTTTCGGCGAGTTCTTCGCGGCTCAGCGCCAGAATTTTTTTGCCGTCTTCCGGCGGCAGGGTCAGCACCGCCGATGCCGCACGGTCGCCCAGCGGGATGAGGGCGAGGGTCAATCCCTCGAGAAAACATTCGCTGGCGATATCGTCATGCGGTTTGCTGTGGGCGATTTTGACCACGATACAAAGGCGTTTGAAATCCAGCTTGCGGGTTTTCACGCCCGCCTTGTCGCGCAGGGTTGAAAAACGGTTGTCGGCCGCAACGACCAGCGGGGCGGAGAGCGTCTTGCCCCCCTCCAGCGTCACCGTGGCCGCATTTTCGCCAAGCTCAAGGCCGGTCACTGTCGCGCCGGTCATCAGCGTGATGTTGTCAAAGACGGCGGCGGCGTTATAGGCCGCGCGGCGGATATAATGATTGGCGACGACAAAGCCGATATTGCCCTTGCCGCTGCCGCCGGGTGAAAATTCCAGCGGCTCCGGCGTGCCGTGGTTGATGACCTGCGCCGCGCGCAGGATATGCATTTCATTTTCAGGGATATGTTTCAGCATGCCGTGCTGCTGCATCAGGGCGCGGCTGCGGTGGGTGATGGCAACTTCGCGCCCGTCGTCGGCGGGGGTGGCGATTTTGTCCAGCGGCTGTTTTTCAATGATGCCGATGCGGCAACCGACGGGCGCCATCATGGCGGCGAAGCTGAGCCCCGCAGGGCCGCCGCCGACAACCAGAATGTCGAAATCGTTTTTCTTTTTGCTTGCCATGCCTGATACCTTTTAAATCTGGGGGTAATATAGGC
>DQGU01000068.1:485-5621 GCA_003524565.1 Rhodospirillaceae bacterium | reverse complement strand
TCAGCGCGATGACCGCAGGCAGATTGGCAATCATACCAAGGTGGCCGGAGCGCACTTCCACACTTTCAGCGCGATGACCGCAGGCAGATTGGCAATCATACCAAGGTGGCCGGAGCGCACTTCCACATTTTCAGCCTTGGGCGCGGCGGGGTTCAGGCAGCTTTCCCACCACACAATCCCGTCCAGCTTTGAATAAATGCCCGTCGTCGGCACCGGCGGCGGCGTCGCCCCGCGGATTTGCAAATCGAGATTTTCGTGTTCGGACTTCGGATTGAACATCTCGTACAGACGCTCCAGCGCTGGCGAGGACGAACCCGGTTTGCCCACCATACCCGCAGGCGTGCCCAGCGTGACAACCGCACGCACCATGTCGGGGAATTCGCGCGCCAGTTCACGTGCAAAAATGCCGCCAAGACTGTGGCCGACCAGCGTGACTTTTTGCCCGCCGCTTTCTTCGAAGATTTTTTGCAGCTGTTCGCGCAGGTGTTTGGCCGCGCGCTCGTCAAAGCCGGTATTCATCCCGCCATCCCAGGCGTGGACGTCATAGCCTTGTTCCTTGATGGCGCCACGCAGGGCGGCGGTGTAATTGTCGTCGGTCAGGAACCCCGGCAGCACCAGCACAGGATGGCCATCGCCCTTGGGCAGGCTGTCCTTCACCCCGTTCCAGCCGGCGCGGAACGTTGCCAGCTCGGTCATCAGGCGGGGCATCTCGTTCACGCTGTTGAACATCTGGATAAGTCGTTTGCTCATCTGGGCTGTCCTGCTGTTTTCCAAAAGATGCGTTATGTTGCGCCCTATTACCTTGCGGCGCAAGAAAAAACTCATTTTTGTGCACTGCACACAATAAAATTTCCCGCCCGATGCCCTGTAACACGCAGGATTGTTGCGCCTATGCGTAATGATATTTCAGCGCAAAAAAAGCCGTGCGGCAGGGCAAATGGTCACGGGTTGTTAACCACTTTATGGGATGCTTTACATAGGGGAAATGCCCCGTCCGCTTCACATTATTATGTACCTGTAGAGAGCCAACTTCACTTCGGGACATGAAAACGGAAAAGCGCCGCGGCATCGGGGATAGTGACAACAATAAAAAAATGCGCACAGAAAGTCCGCGAATACATGAGATTTTTTTCCGGTTCTTCTAAATCCCTGACGGCCATCGCGCTTGCGGCTTTTATCGGCCTGCCTTTTGCCGCCACGGCCGACCAAGTCCAGACCACCGAAATCAATTCCGCGCACCACGCGCTCAGCCCCACCGACCCGGCTGAGCTGACCGACGGCAACACCCTCTCCGGCAGCTACCTCGCCGCGCGTTTCGCGCAGCGCCAGCAAGACTGGGCGGCCGCGCAGCATTACATGAATGCCGCCGTCGAATTTGACGAGAATAACGAGCACATGGTGCACCGCGCATTTCTGCTGTCACTGGGCGCGGGCGAATGGGGCGCGGCCAAACGCCTTGCCGATAAAATCCTGCTGCAGCAGCAGGCCGGACTCGACTTCGCGCTGATTTTCACGGCGTCAGAAGCTCTGGCCAAAAAAGACTTCACCGCCGCCGAAGAAGCGCTGGCCAAATTGCCGGATGACGGTTTCGGCCAATATACCAAACCGCTGATGACCGCATGGGCACTGGCGGGCAAGGGCGAGCATGAAGCCGCGCTCAAGGCGCTGCGCGCGCATGCCGACGAAACCGACCCCACATTCAACCTGCACGCCGCCATGATGTATGACCTCGCGGGCGACAAGGAAAACGCGGCCAAGCATTACACCGCCGTGCTGGAAGACAGCCTGACACTGCACAGCGCCCTGTTGCTTGCCAATTTTTTCGAACGCTACGGCGATACGGCAACGGCGCAGCGCATTTATGACGGCCTCGGCCCCCTTTATGCACCTGAAAAAATCGACAGCCATAAAACGCCGATGATACGCACGGCGGCAGATGGCGCGGCGATTGCGATTTTCGACCTTGCCACGCTTTTGTTCGAACGCCGTTCCTACGACAGCGCGCAAATATACAGCCGCCTTGTGCAGATGCTCTCCCCCGCTTCGGCTTTCGGGCAGCTGATGCTGGGCGATATCGCCACTATCAACGAGCGCTACGCGCCCGCCATTGCCGCGTACCAGAGCATCGGCGCCGCATCGCCGCTGCACACCCTGTCGCGCCTGCGCATTGCCGAAGTTTATGAAGGCGCAGACCTGACGGACGAGGCAACGAAAATGCTGCGCGAACTGGCCGCGCATCCGGCATCGCGCCTGCAGGCGCTTATCGCACTCGGCGATATGCACCGCCGCCGCGAGAATTTTGCCGATGCCGTCGCCGTCTATGACGAAGCCCTGTCAGAAGTCGGCGAGCCGACCGAAGCGCACTGGGCCGTTGTTTACGCCCGCGGCATGTCGCTGGAGCGGGCGCAGGACTGGAGCCGCGCTGAAAAAGACCTTCTGCTCGCTCTCAGTTTCCAACCTGACAACCCGATGATTTTGAACTATATCGGCTATAGCTGGGTCGATAAGGGCGTGAATTTGCAAAAGGCGATGGATTTCATCCGCCGCGCCGTCGCCCTGCGCCCCGATGACGGTTATATCCTCGACAGTTACGGCTGGGCTTATTACCGCCTTGGCGACATGGAACAGGCCGTGCATTGGCTGGAAAAATCCGTCGCGCTGGTGCCGGACGATTCCACCATCCTCGACCACCTTGCCGATGCCTATTGGCAGGCGGGACGCCGCACCGAAGCCAGATTTAAATGGCTGCGCGCCAAGGAGCTGAGCAAGGACAGTGACTTCCGCGCCGCCATTGACGGCAAACTGAAAAGCGGCATCGAACCTGCAGCGACCGTGGTTGTGCAGAAAGATACCTCGCTTTAACGCCCGCTTTCCGCTACAAATAACGCGCAGCCCGTAACGGACAGGCTGCGCGTTATTGTTTTGTGTTTGCCATGCGTTTTGCCCTGCCGGTTGTTTTTTTGATATTGCTGACGGCCGTGATTGTTTTCAGTCACGAAGGCGCGCCCGTGATTGACGATGCGCCCGACCTCTCGTTGCCTGTCTATAGCGCCTGCGCGGCGGATGCCGATTGCGGCTTCGTCGCGCGCCCCTGCGCAAGCCCCGCCGCCGTGCGCAAGGACAGGCTGAAAGAACTCAGATATTATTATCAGAGCGTGCGTCGCCCCGTCTGCCCCGCAGAAACGCCGCCGCAAGAAGCCGCAAAAGCCGTTTGCATCGAAAACCGCTGCACCGCGCGCGCAGAAGGCGACAGGCCGGAGGAAACGAAATGAGAAAAATGGAATTGTCGAACATGAGCGCGAAGACCTTCTCGCTCCATGCGCCCGCGAAAATAAACCTGTTCCTGCATGTCACAGGGCGGCGCGATGACGGATATCATTTATTGCAAAGCATCGTGGTTTTTGCCGAGGCCGGCGACAACCTGACGTTCACCCGCCACGACAGTCTTTTTATCGATGTCGAGGGGCATTTCGCCGACCGCATCGGTGATGTGCGTGACAATCTGGTGTACAAGGCCGCGCTGGCGCTCGGCCGCGAATACGGCATTGCGCCGACAGGCCAGATTACGCTCAAAAAAAACCTGCCCGTTGCATCGGGCATCGGCGGCGGCTCGTCCGATGCTGCAACCACGCTGCGCGGCCTTTCGAAACTTTGGGCATTGCCCGAAGAAAAAGACCGTCTGCGCCGCATTGGTGCCGCGCTTGGTGCGGATGTACCCGCCTGCCTTGTACGCCGTCCGGTATGGATGGAGGGCGCGGGCGAAAAAATGATGGCGCTGCCCGAAATGCCCGACATGCATCTGGTGCTGGTCACCCCGCCCGTATCGACGCCGACACCGGAAGTTTTCGCGCGCTTCGCCCGCCGTTTTTCCGGCCGCTACAGCGCACCTATCCAGTTCGGCGGACGCCGCAAAACCTTGAGCGAATGGATTGCGGATTTGCGTTTTTACCGCAACGACCTGACCGATGCCGCCATCGAGGTCAGCCCCGATATCCGCCGCGCGCTGCAGGCCATAGAATCCACGCCGAATTGCCACATCGCGCGCCTGTCCGGCAGCGGCGCGACATGTTTTGGCATCTACGACAATGCTGCCGCCGCAGCAGCAGCGGTCAATAAAATACGCCTTGAACACCCCGCATGGTGGGTGAAGGCCACGGGTCTTTTCAGGGAATAGGTTTTAGCGTACGGAGGCCTGCGCGCGCTGGCCTTTCAGGCGGCGCACGGCCAGTGCCGCATCGCGGTTGCCTTCGCGCGCGGCGACGTCGTACCACTCAATCGCGGCATTTATATCGGGCGTGCCGAGCGCATCGCCTTCGTAAATCACGCCAAGGTTATAGGCCGCCTGCACAAGCCCCGCATTCGCCGCGCGTTTGAAATAGGTCACCGCGCGCCATGCGCTTTTGGGCACCGCGCGGCCTTCGGCATACAAAAGGCCGAGGTTATACATCGCCTCCGCATGGCCGAGCTTGGCGGCATCTTCGTAATGCGCCATCGCCTGCTGCATATTGGCCGTACTGCCCAGTCCCTGCTGCGCCATCACGCCCAGATTGTAATGCGCATTGGCAACCCCGCCCGCAGCGGCACGGGTGAACCATGCGCGGGCACGTTCGTAATCCTGCCGCGTGCGGTTGCCTTCCGCATAGGTGGCGGCCAAATCGTGCTGCGCTTCTGCATAACCTTCAAACGCGCGCGCTTCCAGCGCCTGCAGCGGCGCAGGTAAACGGCTGTCACGCATCAGCGGCGCGGCAGGCTGTGCTGGTATTTGTTTGGTTGCCACCACAGCTGCGGGCACGGGCTTTACAGGGGAAGCCGCGGACACAGGCGCGGGCGCTTCGCTCAACACTTCCGCCGTATTGTCTTCGGCGGTCACTTCGGCAAAGGACGGCTCCGCCCCTTCGGTCACGATGCTCACGTCGGAATCTGTCACATCGGCATTCGACACATCGGCATCCGGCAGCGCGGCGGGCAAAACGGACGGCGCAGCCGCCGTTTCCTGCGGCAGGTCATCCAGCGCGCCTTCGAGATGCGCGGCGAAATCTTCTGCCGCCTCTTCTTCCTCATGCAAGGCGGGCGCCTGTGCTACTTGAGCCTGCGTCATTTTTTCTTGCCCGGCTGCGGCGGGCGCAATGGCCGCCG
>DQGU01000068.1:0-217 GCA_003524565.1 Rhodospirillaceae bacterium | reverse complement strand
GGCGGGCGCAATGGCCGCCGTATCAACAGCAGCCGCAACCTCTGTTGGCGCCGCTTCCGTTTGCGCGGGCATCAAAGTTTGCACCGCCACGGCCGGCTCTTCCGCTTTGGCGATTTCTGTTTTTTCGGTCTTTTCAACTGTGCGGTGCCATGCGGCCGTTTGCACGGGACGCGCGCTCAAATTATCCAGCGCCGCCAGTTGCTGCGCCGAAAGTTTC
>DQGU01000197.1:707-2631 GCA_003524565.1 Rhodospirillaceae bacterium | reverse complement strand
GTCTTCGATGCGCCCCTCGGTCATGTATTCGGCAATGGTGGTCACGCGTGTGATGTCGGCGGGGACCATACCGTTCAGCGTGACGGCAACGTCACGGCCGGCAAAGCTGACCAGCGCCTGTCCTGTCAAGGCGGGGGAGGCGTCAATGCCGCGCTCTTTCGACAGCAGTGACAAAATTTGCTCGAACCCGCGAATACCGCGCGTTTCGGTCAGCGGGCGGCTGCCGCGCAGCTCGACCATCGCATCCGGATAGGCGGCAAAAACCGGCTGCGCGCGCGGGTTTCTGAAATCGTCCGATACAGTGATATGCGGCGCGTTATCGACAAGGCGGCGGATAAAGTCCCGCTCTGACCCCTGCATCAGCGAGGAAATGGATAGAAAAAAAGCAACGCCCAGAATAATGCCCAGCAGCGACACGATGCTTTGCCGTTTGCGCGCCAGCAGGTGGCGCATGGCCATGGACAGCAAAAGACGCATGCCGCGTTATCTCCCTTATGGCGTTGATGGCCGCGCCATTACGCGCGCGCCGTCGCTCAGGTCTTGCGGCGGGTTCAAAACCAGCTTTTCGCCGCCTGTCAGGCCTTCGATGATTTCGGTTTCTTCGATGCCCTTGATGCCGGCTTTAACGGCGGTTTTGCGCACGGTATTGCCCGACAGCACATAAACGAAATCACCGCGCAGCGCGCCCGTGGGGATGAGTAGCGCGTCCGGCTTTTCACGGATGATGATGTTATTTTCGGCGGTCATGCCGATATGCATCGGCGTTGTTTCGGGCAGCGATATGCGCACGCGGTAGCTGCGCGCGACGGGGTCGCCCTTGGGGGTGATGGCCAGCACCTCGCCTTCGAACGATTGGCCGTCAAACGCATCGGCGCGGATAAGGACTTTTTGGCCGGGGATGACGCGGGAGATGTCTTCTTCGTCCACTTCGGCGCTGATGCGCAGCGGCGCGCAGCAGCTGAGCCAGAATACAGGCTGGTTTGCGGGTATCATCTGGCCAATTTCGCCGTCACGCTGGATGATGCGGCCATCGGCCGGTGCGGCGAGGCGGGTGTAGGAAGCTTCCGCCTCGACCCGTGCGATGCCGGCGCGAATGGCGTCCAGCTCGGCCCGTGCCTGGTCGAGCGAGGCGCGGGTTTCATACCCGCTTTTGGCCAATGCGGCTTTGCGGTCGTAATCTTTTTTCAAAAAAACTTCGCGGGCTTGCAGCTCGTCCAGCGTTTTTTGCAAATCGGCGTCTTCCAGCTGCGCCAGCACATCGCCTTTTTTAACGTCGTGGCCTTCGTCGGTGTTCAGCTGCATCAGCCGTGCGGTAATGCGCGCGGAAATGGGCAGCATCACGGTAGCCTCGACCGTGCCGGTGGCATAGACGGCTTCGATGGCCAGGCCCTTGCGCGCGGCGGTCGTTTCGACGCGCGGCATGCTGGCGGGGCCATAGGTGAAATACCACGCGGCGGCCAGGCCGAGCCCCAGCAGCATCCCGAATATGGTGAAAAACGTTTTAATGGCGGCACCTGTTCATCGTTTGTCGTTATTCTAGGCGCTTGGCGCGGGTTTTCAAGCGGCGCGCAAGTCCTTGACCTGCTTTGCAATTGCGCTGGCGGCTTCTTTGCCGTGTGCGGCGATGGTTTTGACAAGCGCGCTGCCGACGACAACCGCATCGGCTGCGCCCTCAAGCGCCTTTACATGCGCGGGCGTTGAAATGCCGAAGCCGACGGCCAGCGGCGATTGCAACGTGGCGCGCAGCGCGGCCAGTTTTTCGCCAAGGCTGGCGGGCAGGTTTTCCTGCGCACCTGTGACACCTTCGCGCGAAACGTAGTACACAAAGCCGCTCGATGCCGCATCGATGCGCGCAAGCCGCGCGGGCGAGGTGGTGGGGGAGCAAAGAAATACAGTTTCCATCCCCTCCGCCTTCATCGCGGCC
>DQGU01000197.1:0-484 GCA_003524565.1 Rhodospirillaceae bacterium | reverse complement strand
CCCCTCCGCCTTCATCGCGGCCAGATAATCATCCGCCGCTTCGGGCGGCAAATCGACAATCAGCGCGCCCTGCGCCCCCGCCTTGCGCGCAGCGGCGGCAAACGCGGCATAGCCCATATAGAATACGGGGTTCAGATACGAAAACAGACAAACCGGAATGGAAAGCCCGCGCGCGCGCGCGGATGTCAGCATATCGAACACGCCTGCCAGCGTGGCGCCGGCGGCGAGTGCACGCTCCGCCGCACGCTGTACGGTTTCACCGTCCGCGACGGGGTCTGAAAACGGAACGCCGAGTTCAATCGCCGCTGCGCCGCTTTCTTGCAGCGCCAGCAATATTTCGACGCTTGCCGCCATGTCGGGGTCGCCCGCCATGACAAAGGGGATAAAGGCCGCACGTTTCTCGGCGCGGGCATCCAGCAATGTCTGGCGCAGGGATTTAACGGTCATGATTTTTATTCTCCTCATACGCGCGCAGAATGCCAAT
>DQGU01000200.1 GCA_003524565.1 Rhodospirillaceae bacterium | reverse complement strand
GGCGGCGTTTTCCGCTGCTAATTAATTTTTTAAAATATCGAATGCTGTTAAAAAACCCCTCCCGCCGCTTTTGGATGAGACGGGTTTTTATTTGGGGCTTGTTTTGCTGGATGACGGATTTGCCGCGCTGGTGCCGGATGTGCGGCGCATTCTTTTGCGCCGCGCTGCGCCAAACATGCCGCGCTGCGCGCCGCCTGCCGTGCAAAACCCGTGCTGCAATATGCTGTTTTTTTCGGTGCGGGGCAAAAGCTTTGCGCTGGATGCCGCCGATGTACGGCATATCAACCGCGCCACGCCGGAAGCTTTTCAAACGGCGCGTGACGGTACGCTATATGCTTGCATAGGCGATGATGTTTTTGCCGTTCAATCTTTGGCGCAGGGGATAGAGGCGGATGCCAGACATATTATTGTAAGGCGTCAAGGCGGGGCTATCCCGTGCAGCCGCGTCGATGATGTCAGGCTGGTTGACAAGGATTTATGCGCGGGCGGAATCAGGGTGATTGACGGGCGCGCTGTCGAGGTTTTACCGCGCAGCGAGAATATGCCTGTCTCTGGGCATATCCTGCTTGTGGATGACAGCGCGTTTTTTTGTGATTTGCTCACGCCGCTTTTGCGCGGCGCGGGGTATGACGTCGATATTGCGGGCGATGCGGCAAGTGCGCTTAATATGCGCGATAGCGGGGAGGTTTTTGATGTGATTATCAGCGATATAGAAATGCCGGGTATGGACGGTCTTGATTTCGCGCGGCGGGTCAAGGCGGCCGACAGTGCATGGCGCGACATACCTCTGCTGGCGCTTTCCGCGCATGCGACGCGCCACGACGAACAGCGCGGACACGGTGCGGGGTTTGACGATTTTATTACCAAATTCGACCGCGGCGGCCTTTTGGCTAAAATCAGCGCGCTGCGCAAGGGGGCGGCATGATGCCCGTAGAGGACGATTATCTCGTGTTCGCGGCGGCGGGTCAGAAATGCGCTTTGCCTGCGCTGGATGTGCGCGAAGTGGCGCGCCTGTTGCCCCTGATGCCTGTGCCGGGTGCATGCACGGGTATTGCGGGTATCGTCAATTTGCGCGGCCATGTGCTGACGGCGCTGGATACCGCGGTTTTGCTGGGATTGCCGCAGATGTCTTCCTGCGCGGCGAATATCATTGTCGCCGCGGACGGGAGGTTTTATAGTCTTCTGGCGGATGCTGCGGGCGATATGCTGCGCCTGCCGCGCGAAAGTCTTCATCCGCTGGATGCGGGCGCGCAGATGTGGCGCGGCGCGTCATCGAGAATATGCAGAAGCCCGCAGGGCGAGATAATACCGCTTCTGGATATGCCCCGCGTGCTGCAGGGGTTTTCGGAGGCGCCGAAAAAAGAAAGCGCAGTTGCGAGAGAATATGTGCCATGAAAAAATGTCTTATTGTCGATGACAGTGCCGTGGTGCGCAAACTGGCGCGCATGATGATTGAAGGAATGGGCTTCGCGTGCGGCGAAGCTGCTGACGGCAAAGAAGCGCTCGAAACATGCCGCACCGCCATGCCGGCGCTGGTGCTGCTGGACTGGAACATGCCCGTGATGAACGGGATTGATTTCATGCGGGCGCTGCGTGCTATGCCAGAGGGCGATACTGTCAAGATTGTATTTTGCACGACGGAGAACAATATGCCGGCGATTGAAACAGCCCTCGACGCTGGCGCGGATGAATACATCATGAAGCCGTTTGATGCGGATATTTTGCAAAGCAAGTTCCGTCAGGTCGGGCTTATTTGACGCATGGCGGCGAACCCTTCATCGCCGCGGCTTTTATTCGATAGCCGTGCCGTCGCGCTGGCGGCCTCTACCGGCGGGCCTGCGGCGCTTGAACAAGTCTTTGCCGATTTTGCGGCGGTCTGGCATGGCACAGCTGGACGGGCGAAACAGGCGCCGCCGTTTTTTATCACGCAGCATATATTCGCACCTTTTGCGGCGCTTTTGGGGCAGCGGCTTTCCGCGCTCAGCGGTTTTGATTGCGAAGTGGCGGCAGCGGGGGTGCGTGTGCGCGGTGATTGCATTTATATCGCGCCCGAAGATGCGCATCTGGCCGTGCTGCGGCGCGAAAAAGATGACGCGGACATTTTTATACGCCTTATGCAAACACCGCCTGTGCACTTCTGCCGCCCTGCGGCAGACCCTATGCTGCAAAGTCTGGCGGGCGTCTATGGCGCAAATCTGCTGGCTGTGATATTGACAGGTATGGGCAAGGATGGATTGACAGGTTGCCAGCACGTCGCCGCAGCAGGCGGGCATGTATGGGTTCAGGATGCTTCCAGCAGCGTTGTCTGGGGCATGCCGGGCGCTGTTGCGGCCTCCGGCCTTGATTGCCGCGTGATGCCGCTCTGCACGATAGGCGCGGCGTTGGCTGTCTGGGCAGCGGGCGGCACGGCGGGGGCGGCATGAACCGCGCCGCTTTTGATTATTTTGCTGATTTGCTGCGCCGAGAATCCGGCCTTCAGATGACGCCTGAAAAATATTACCTGCTTGAAACGCGGCTGCTTCATATCGTGCAGCAGCAGGGCGTTGCGGGCATCGAAGGTCTCGCGTCGCTTTTGCGCCGTGATGAAGGTAACCGCGCCGTGCGGCAGGCCGTGGTCGAGGCGATGGCCACGCATGAAACCTCTTTTTTCCGTGACATAACGCCGTTTGAGCGTCTGCGCGATGTTTTTTTGCCGATGTTTGCGGCGGCGCGCGCGGCAGATAAAACCCTGCGCCTTTGGTCGGCGGCCTGTGCCAGCGGGCAGGAAGCCTATTCCCTCGCGATGTTGCTGCGCGAATATGGCGCGCCGTTTGACGGGTGGGATGTGCGTATCACCGGCACGGATATTTCGCATGACATCATTGCCCGCGCGCAGGGCGGCGCCTATTCGCAGTTCGATGTGCAGCGCGGATTGCCCGCGCGGCTTTTGGTGAAATATTTTATGCAAGACGGCGAAACGTGGCGTATCAAGGATGATATACGCCGTATGGTGTCGTTCCGTCAGGCGAATTTGTTGCAACCGCCGCCCTTTGCTGCGGGCGGGGTGGATATTCTGTTCTGCCGCAATGTGCTGATGTATCTGGATATGTCGTCGCGTGTGCGTGTGCTGCAGGGATTGCACGGCGTTATGCACCCGAAAAGCCTCCTGTTTTTGGGGGCGGCGGAAAGCGCAGGGGGGCTTGGCGGCATGTTTGCGCCGCTGGCGTCCATGCCGGGCGTTTATGTGCGCAGCGATGCGGATACCGACCTGCCGCGTGCGCCGTGAGGCTAACACGCGGCAAATAACAAAAAACGGCGCCCGCGAAGGGCGCCGTTTTTGTTTGAAGCATGAAGCCGTTTAGGCGTTCGCGGTTTCTTTTTCCGCGCCGCCGTTCGGGTCGCGCAGCACATAGCCGCGTCCCCAGACGGTTTCGATGCAGTTGCCGCCTTCCGGCGAGATTTTTTCGATTTTCTTGGTCAGTTTGCAGATGAAAACGTCGATGATTTTCACCTCCGGCTCGTCCATGCCGCCATAAAGGTGGTT
>DQGU01000170.1 GCA_003524565.1 Rhodospirillaceae bacterium | reverse complement strand
TACTACATCGCCGAAAACCTGTCGGCGCGCGCGGATGAATTCAAAAAACGCCTTGTCGATTTGACGGGCGCAACACCCGCGCAGGCGAAAAAGGAAGTCGATGAAAGCATCCGCCGCCTGTTTACCTATGGCGCATGGGCCGATAAATACGATGGCGACGTGCACTACCCGCCCGCCCGTTTTGTGGCCGTCGCGATGAAAGAGCCCGTGGGCACGCTGGGCATCGTCTGCCCGGATGAAAACCCGCTGCTCGGCTTCGTATCGCTGTTTGCGCCTGCGATGGCAATGGGCTGCCGCAGCGTTATCGTGCCGTCGGAAAAATACCCGCTACTGGCGACCGACCTGTACCAGATTTTCGATACGTCGGACGTGCCCGCGGGCGCAATTAACATCGTGACAGGCCACCGTGCGGAGCTGACCAAAACGCTGGCGGAGCACGACGACGTCGATGCGCTGTGGTATTTCGGTTCCGACACCACGGGCAGCGCGCTGGTGGAAAAATCTTCCGTCGGCAACCTGAAGCGTACCTGGGTCAACAACGGCAAACGCCGCGACTGGTTCGACCGCGCGCAGGCCGAAGGCGAGGAATTCCTGCGCTACGCAACCGAGATTAAAAACGTCTGGGTTCCCTACGGCGAAGGCGAAGGCGGCGGCAAGGCTTATTAAGCCCCCGCCCCTTTGCGCATCTCCCCCTCTTGCGCATCTCACAAAGCATAAAAAAATCCCGCCATATTCCGGCGGGATTTTTTATTTTCTCATCGCCCTTCTTCAAGGCTTGGGGGAATCTTTTTTCTCTTTCTTCGGCTGGCTTTCGGGCAGGCGACCCATTTCAGCCGCTTTTTTCAAAGCTTCAGGCATGGCCGGAAACTGCGCGACGATTTTTTCGACGGGCAACTGCGTCCCGTTCGGGTCAGCGCCCTTGGCGATGACATTGGCAATCGGCTTGGCCTCGGCCTCGCTCAGGCCGAAACGATATTCCGCGAAATCGGCACAGACCTTACCCACCGCACCGACGAAAGCCAGTTTTTGCGGCGACAGGTCACCGCCACTGAACTGTTCGTCATACAAACGCGCGCCCGCGCGCAGCAGACCAACCAGAACACTGGCATCCGCCAGATGCTGCGCCAGACGCATTTTGTCGCTGGTTTCAAAACGCGTGGGGTCGGCAATGACGTATTCCAGCATATTGCGCAGGGTTTTTTCTTTTTGCGTCTGCGAATGACTTTCGCTGGCCAGATAATCCGGCAGTTTTTGCAGCTTGGCGGACATGTCTTCAAGCTCGCCCGCAAAAACAGGCCATGCCTTGTCTTTCGACAGGTCTTCGACGTCGATGGTTTTCACGGGGCGTCCATTGACGATGTAATCGTAAATCGCTTCCCAGCTGTCCAGCACCGGCTTTTTGGCCGCTTCGTTGTGGAATACCTTATCAAGGCTCTCGCGCGTCATGAAAACTTCGCGTGCAATCGGCTCTGCCGTATCGACGGTGAAGTTTTCACCCTCGCCATCGAAATGCTGGCCAAAGTTATTCGCAAATTTGCGGTAGGTCGCACGCGACTGCGGCAGCGCGATGAAATCTTTTTCGCGGCAGCTTTCTTCGAAACGCTGCATATAATGAATAACTTCGGACGGGTCATCCGCAATCTGGCGGCGGCTCAGTTCGTAATATTCATCACCGTGTTTCAGGTCGCGCGACACCAGCGTCATGCGCCAGTAATCATCATCCGGGCTGTCTTTGACGGCGGCCAGATAATAGCGGCGGTTGCGGTAATCGGAATCGGCATATTCCTGCGACATCACCCAGTTGGCGCTGTCTTCGGGCTCTTCGCGGTATTGCGGGGGCACCAGACGCGGCTTGGCCCGCCACTCCTGCGGCTTGCCACTTACCCATTCAAAAAAACGTCTCAGCATATCCGTTAACCCCTTTCAGGAATCAGGGGTTCGGGCCTTGCGACGACTTCTTGGCGGGTTTTTCCTGCTGGGAACGCAGATTGCCTTCGTTATAGGCATCGCTGACCGGCGGCTTAACCTCGGCAGGCATGACTTTAACCTGCGTCGCACCGGCGCGGCGCTGCTGGACTTTTTCCATGACTTTGCCGCGCGACGTGTAATAGCGCGTCAGGAAGCCGGGAATCCAGCCGGGGATTTGCTCTTTGTGCGGGCTGACAACCCATGCCTTCAGCTTGTCCATCTGCTCTTGCGAACCGCCGAGGTCATAAAACTTGCGCTGCGCCTGTTCGACCGAACGCACGATGTCCGTCACCATGTTGCCGTCGGCGTTGGACGGCGAGAGAACATCGCTCATCAGCTTGCTGCGGTTTTTGGATGCGTTGACAAGGTTGAAGTACAGCTCCATCTCGGCCGAGAATTTCTGGAACGGCTCGACATAAACGCCGAGGGCTTCTGCTTCTTCCAGTTTTTCGTTCATCTCCGGAATAATCGCGGACAGCGCTTTTTTCGCGGCCGTATCTTCCTTGATGGTCGGCAGCGCGTTGCGCGCCTGCTCGAGGATTTTCTTTTTATCAGCCGCACTCAAACCTTCGATACGGTCAAAACCGTCATCCTTGCCCGCGGCGACCTGCGCGGCCAGATAGGCAGCGCCCACCTGCACGGCGAACTGGTCCATGACGATAAGGACTTTACCGATGTTCAGCAGCTGGTCGAGCGAGGCGTTTTTGTCAGCGTGGGAGCTAAAAATATCCGACAGGATGCCGCCTTCGATTTTCGCCTTTACCTGCGGCACATCGCGCGCGCCGTCAACGGCCAGAATGGATTTGTTGACTTCGCTGCGTTCAAACGTGCCGTCGGTGAAAATCTTGCCTTCGATACGGCGGTACGGTTCGTTGTTCTGGTTGAATGCGATACCTTCGATATTCGCAACACCTTTGTAGTGTTCGAGGTCGTGGTAATGCGCCTTAATCTCCGGATATTGTTCAGCCGGATATTTGTCATCGAAATCTTCGATGGCGCGCATGCTGAGGTTGCTGGCGACGAAATCGGCGCGCGCCAGCTGGCTGACCGCTTCGGCGAAGCTGACATCGCGGGGTTTGCCGCTGCCGTCTTTGACATGTACTTCGGATACGAATTTACCGTCGTCACGGTCAAGCGCGAAGACCATGTAGTGCATGACGCGCCATTTGTCTTCGGCAGGGTCAACGCGCAGCGCCGCCCAGAATTCAACGTGGTTTTCGACAAGGTTCAGGTTCTGATAGGCGTCGGTGCGCATGGCGTCGAAGAATTGCGCCTTCGCGGGCATGGCGGCGTTGATACCGTCGTTCCACGATTCAGCGTCTTTTTCGCGTGCGGGAGCCGGTGCTTTTTCTTTTTCTTTGCCCGTGAACCAATTCATCGTCACACCTCTTTATATTCTTTTGGCCGTTCTTTATCACTTATTCATAAAACGTGCCGCAGTTGAAAGAAAGGCTGGCGGCCGCAAATGCGGCGCGCCAGCCTTGTCTTTATCACTTCGGACCGC
>DQGU01000161.1 GCA_003524565.1 Rhodospirillaceae bacterium | reverse complement strand
TTGTGCGCCGCGTCGCTCCAGCTATCGCTCTCGCCATCAACGCAGTGCTGGCGCAGGGTGCCGATGGTTTCGTCCGATTGCGTAATGAACATTTCTGCCATGCCGCGCAGGTCCGATGCATTGTCGGCAATCGCGCGCAGGGCGCGGATGCCCGCGGGCTCGTTTTGCGCCGCGGCGGCTTCGTCGGGGAAGGTGAACCAGCGGCTGAGGGTATAGCGCAAATCTTCGGGCCCCATGGGTTTGCTGATGTAATCGTCCATGCCCGCGCGCAGGCAGCGTTCGCGCGTGCCGGCCATCGCATCGGCGGTCATGGCGACGATGGGCAGCGTGCGCCAGCCATGCGTGCGGATTTCGCGCGTGGCGTCGTACCCGCTCATTTCCGGCATGTGGCAATCCATCAGGATAAGGTCGTAAGACGGATGCTCTTTGATGGCGTCCAGTGCCTGCTGCCCGTTTGACACCAGCGCGGGTTCGCCAAAGCCCATCTGGCGCAGCAGCCGCTGCAGATAGGCCTGGTTCAGCAAATGGTCTTCGGCAACCAGAATACGCGCGGCGGCGATGGGTTTGCGCGCGCTGGCGGGCAGGCGGTCGATACGCTCGCCGCGCGCTTGTTGCCGGTCGCTGACGGGGCGGATTTCCGACGTGGCAAAGGGCAGTTTAACCCAAAAACGCGTACCGACGTTTTCTTCGCTTTCGACGCCGATTTCCCCGCCCATCCCCTCGGCCAGATGGCGCGAAATGCTGAGACCGAGGCCGGTGCCGCCGAAACGGCGGGTAATGGACGAGTCTGCCTGTACGAACTTTTCAAAAACATAGGGCAGTCTGTCCGCGGAAATGCCGATGCCGGTATCCGCAACGCTGATGGACAGCAGCAGACGCTCTTCGCCTTGTTTGTCGCTGGAAATATCGATTTCGACCTTGCCATGCGGCGTATATTTGACGGCATTGCCGACGAGGTTGACCAGAATGCGCGACAGGCGCATCGGGTCGCCGACAAGGTAGGGCATGTGCCGCTGCATCACATTGCAGGAAAGCGTCAGGCCTTTTTCACTGCAAAGCGGCAGGAAAATTTCCATGACGTTGTTGATGATTTCCTCAAGCGAGAAAACAAGGCTTTCAAATTTGAGCGCGCCCGCTTCGATTTTGGAGAGGTCGAGAATATCGTTCACAATCGTCAGCAGGCTGTCGGCGGATTTATAGACAATGCTGGCCGTGTCGCGGTGCGCGGCGCCCATCGTCTGGTCGTCTTTGAGCATCCGGCTCAGGCCGATGATGCTGTTAAGGGGCGTGCGCAGCTCATGGCTCATATTGGCCAGAAATTCCGATTTGACGGCATTGGCCCGCTCGGCCGATATTTTGGCGTCATTCAGCGCCTCTTCGGCGCGGCTGCGCAGGCGGTCGGCGTTTTCAAGCGCGGCGGCGCTGGCCCAGACCATGACCGTGAAAACAATCATGTTCAGCAGTACAAACAACGGCTGCAGCATTTGCAGGGACAGTATCCCGTGTTCAACCGCAATCATGCCGCCAAGGCCGATCAGCGGCGGCACCGTCAGCGTGATGGGCAGCATACGCCGCGCCTGCATACCGCCCGCGCCCATGCCGACCAGCACGCCCATCGCGCCGCGTTCGGGGCGCAGGCACAGCAGCGCCGCCCCCGCAAGCAAAAGCAATATCGCCGTATTCGGCGCCATGGGCAGAAAATAGCCGATTTCCGCCAGCGCCATGGTTTTGTGCGCATAGCCTATTAATGTCAAAAGCCCACTGAAAAAGACGCCCAGCGCCAGAATTTGCGCGGGCCAGATGCGCCCGGTGCGCACATCAAGCATCAATAGCGCAATACCGCTCAGCGTAAACGCCGCGGCTGTATTCGGCGCCATGCGGTTGACTTGTCCGACGCGGGCGGCTTCGGCCGCCAGCTTGTCGGTAAAAAGCCGGCCGTCCAGCCCCTCCGGCCAGCCAAAGGCTTTCGAGGCAAACCAGTAAAGCGGAATGGCCAGCATCAGAAGCGCGAGGATTTTTGCCGCACGGCGGCGGCGCGACTGCGGCGGCGCATCCGAAAGACAGAGTGCGATACCGCACAGAAAAAAGCAAATGGCCGTGCCGCCAGGATTCATGGCGGTCAGTCCGGGCAAGCCGCTTTTTAAAACGCCGATGTCCCAGTGCCAGCCCGCCAGAACAAGCAAGGACGCGAGCATGATAAACAGGCCGGTGGAAATGGCGAAGAACCGCAGGGCGTTCAGAAGTCTTTGATAATAAATCTCGGTCATGGCAGATGCTGTAATTATTTTCTTTTGCGTCCGCGCGGGCGAACGTGTGGTTGAAAGGGGCCGTGCTGTTAGTTAATGGGGGCAGTGTTTATGGCGAAAAAAATACAGCTAGAATTCTAGCAACATAGCGCACGTTGTCCAGCCCCGCCGCGCGGAGGCTGATGTGGTTGAAATATTTGCGGATGTGATTTTTTGAACGCGCGTCCAGTTCGTGAACGCGCATAAAGTCATGACCGTACCGCGATGGATGCGGCCAAAACATGTGAGGGGTTTGAAAATTTAACGCGCAGCAGCGGCTTGGGGCTGGGTGCGGTTGACGCAGCGGAAACCGGTTTGTACGTTGCCGTTGGCGGCGGTGGTCTGGGTGCGCTCGCAGACCACGGGCTCTTTGTCTTTGGCGATTTCGAATTTCAGGTTTTCGATGGACGTGCCTTCTTCTTTCAGCATCTTGTCCATGAATTCGCGGATTTTGGCGTTGCTTTGTTCGTACATCGCGACGGCGAGGTTATACATGCCCATGTCGGGCGTGCCGTCGCTTTTGCGCATTTGCGAAATGGTGGTTGCGGCGCGCGCGGCGGCGCAGGCTTCGCTGAAGGTATCGTTGCGTTTGCTATAGCTGGCGATGAGGGGGATGTTGAGCGAAACGCCGTTGCGCTCCACGCAATCCGCGGTGCTGGTGTGGTTCATGGTCGCGCAGCCGCCAAGGCCGAGGGTCGCGCCCGCAAAAGCGAGGGTGAGGAAACCTTTTCTAACTTTCAATGCCGTCATGTCACACCGCTTCGTCTTTTTTGATTTGTTTGTTTTTTGTTTTTGCCGTGCCCGTTTCGGGGGCTTGCAAGATGCCGGAGACTTTACCCGAGTCTTGATATTATGTCAATAGAAAACGAAATATATTGTTTATTTTCAGTCTTTAAATCG
>DQGU01000074.1 GCA_003524565.1 Rhodospirillaceae bacterium | reverse complement strand
CAAAGAAGTCGGCGAAATGCTGGCAAAAGCCATGCAGAAAGTCGGCAACGAAGGCGTCATCACGATCGAAGAAGCAAAATCTTTCGACACCGAACTGGACGTTGTCGAAGGTATGCAATTCGACCGCGGCTACCTGAGCCCCTACTTCATCACCAACGCCGACAAAATGGTCTGCGAAATGGACAGCCCCTACATTCTTTTCTTCGAAAAGAAACTGTCCAACCTGCAAACCATGCTGCCGATTTTGGAAGCTGTCGTTCAGTCGGGCAAGCCCCTGCTTATCGTTGCTGAAGACGTTGAAGGCGAAGCGCTGGCGACCCTCGTGGTCAACAAACTGCGCGGCGGCCTGAAAGTCGCAGCGGTGAAAGCACCTGGCTTCGGCGACCGCCGCAAGGCGATGCTGGAAGACATGGCCATCCTGACGGCTGGCGAAGTCATCTCCGAAGACCTCGGCATCAAGCTGGAAAACGTGACCCTGCAACAGCTCGGCAAAGCGAAAAAAGTCCGCATCACCAAAGATGATACGACCATCATCGGCGGCAACGGCGCGAAAAAAGAGCTGGAAGCACGCGTTGCGCAGATTAAAGCGCAAATCGAAGAGACCTCCTCCGACTACGACAAGGAAAAACTGCAAGAACGTCTGGCGAAACTCGCTGGCGGCGTTGCTGTTATCCGCGTCGGCGGCGCGACGGAAGTCGAAGTGAAAGAGCGCAAAGACCGCGTTGAAGACGCCATGCACGCAACCCGTGCCGCTGTTGAAGAAGGCATCATCCCCGGTGGTGGTACCGCTCTTCTCTACGGCAAGCGCGCGCTGAAAAACCTGAAGCCTGCCAACCGCGACCAGGAAGTCGGCATCGAGATTATCGGCCGTGCCCTCGAAGCCCCCATCCGCCAGATTGCGTTCAACGCAGGCGTTGAGGGTTCTATCGTCGTCGGCAAGCTGACGGAGCAAAAAGAAGCCAACTTCGGCTACGATGCGCAGAAAGACAAGTACTGCGACCTCGTTGCCGCCGGTATCATCGATCCGGTGAAAGTTGTCCGCACCGCGCTGCAAGGCGCGGCCTCCGTTGCCGGTCTGCTTATCACGACCGAAGCGACGATTGCGGAACTGCCGAAGAAAGACGAGCCGCATGCACATGGCGCCCCCGACATGGGCGGCATGATGTAAGCAGCGGATAACAGGGCGGGCTCAGCCTGACCTTATTATCCAACGCAGACATGCAAAAAGAGCCGGAAGAAATTCCGGCTCTTTTTCTTTGTTTTCAAGATGCGGCCTTGCCTTGGTACCGCCCGGCCGCGGGGATATCTTGGGTTGACGTCCAGCGCATGGCGTGTATTATGGCATCTCTTTAGCAAGAGGGCACATGCGACGCTGGGCAAATATCCTACGCCAGAGTTTTCAGCGCGGCGGGCGCAAGCCCGCGCAGAGCACGCCTGCGTCCTTCGCCCCGCCGGAGGAGGCAACCGTCGCCCCAGAAGCGCAAAGCGAGCAGAATATTTTCACCGATTTCGCAGCGACGACCCTGCCGCTTTTGCAGGCGCTGAAAAACCTGCCGCCCGACGCGCAGGGGCTTGAATTCTTTTTGCGCGCCGACATCGTAGAGCCCGGCCAGTATCCGGACAGACCCGACATCGAGCCGCGCATCGACATCTGGCTATTCCACACCCGGGAGGGCAAACCCGCAGGCCGCCTGCACGAAGCGCCGTCCAGCCACCTTATTACCATCGAAAGCAAACATAGCACGCCGGAGCGTCAGGATTTCAGCCAGTTGCTGGCGCTGAGCGAAACGCCTGTGCTGCGCCTGAGCTTCCGCCCGCAGGCCGAAGCCCCCGCCGCGCGGTTATCACACCACACCTATATTGAACGCTACGAAAAGCCGCAGGCCGGAAAGAAATACAGCGTTTATTGCGGCGACCACGGGATGGTCATTGAAAAAACACCCGACACACCCGTCACACACAGCAGTGACTTCAGGGCAGTCATCGGCGCCTGGCTGCGCACCCACGCCCCCGCGCGTATTGCGGCGGTCGAGGGGCTCTTGTATCCGCCGCGCGACATCACGCTGCCGCAGTCTGTCACCATCCGTAAAAGGTCGCAAAAACCATGACCGACAAGCGCAAAAAGCCCGCCGTGCCCTTTAACCGCGCCGCAGAAAATTTCATTAAAGACCCGGACGACGTCAAACGCGCCATTGCCGCCGTGCGCGCGCGCAAGCCGGAGCATTTAAGCGCCCGCGAAAAAGCCCGCGCGGAGGTAGAGGCGCATTTCACCACCTATCACAACGTCATCGCGCCGTTTCTGGACATCCTGAACAAAATGCCGTCTGCGGGCGGGCTGGAATTTTTCACCCGCGCGGATTTGTACCAATCCGCCAAATCGCAGCAAGACAGCATCCGCCTGTGGCTGCTTTATGGCCGCGAAGCGAGCGGCGGGTTTATGACGGCGGGCGTGCCCTCCACCCACGATGTGGGCGTGGGCAATAAAAACCCGGATTCAAAACAAAGCGTGACGCATGTCGCGCTTGCGTCGCGCCCCGTGCTGTTCATCGAAATGAAGCCCGCCAAAGACGGCGGCTATACAATCGAAAGCAGCATATACAAAGAGCGCTATGTGCGCCGCGGCGCCGAAACACCGCCCGCGGGGAACCTGCGCGGCGAATTTGTATCCGACAACGAAATCATCGAAAAGCGCAGCCATGCGGCGCTGAAAGATACGCTGTCCGCCCTCAACCGCTGGCTGGGCATTGCCGTGCCGGAGCGCAAGGGCGAAATCCGCACCGCCCTCGGCATTCTGGACACGCCGGAGCTGAAAGACGACGTGACCACGCTGCACATGCCCGCCATCCGCCGCCGTCCGAAGCCCTGAGGCCGCCATGCCTGAGTTACCCGAAGTCGAAACCGTTTGCCGCGGCCTTGCCAAATCCATCACCGGCAAAACGCTTGCGCGGCTTGAACTGCGGCGCAAAGGCCTGCGCTTTCCCTTCCCAAAGGGCATCGCGCAGCAAACCGAAGGCCGCCGCATCACCGCTATCCGCCGCCGCGCGAAATATATCCTGATTGACCTTGCCGGCGGCGATACGCTGATTGCACACCTTGGCATGTCGGGGCGTATGGTGATTGCGGACGCAGGCGAAACATACACGCCCGAAAAACACGACCATGTGATTTTTCATCTCAAGGACGGCGGGCGCGTGGTGTTCAACGATGCGCGCCGCTTTGGCGTTCTGGATATCGCCCCGACGGCAGAGATTGAACAAACCCGCCATTTCGCCCATCTGGGGCCGGAGCCGCTGGATGCCGCCTTCAGCGCCGCATATTTGCAATCCGCGCTGGCGCCGCGCAAAACGGCCATTAAAATCGCCATCATGGACCAGGAACTGGTCGTCGGCGTCGGGAACATCTATGCCGCCGAAGCGTTGTTTGAATCGCGCATCGACCCCGCCCGCCCTGCGCAATCGCTGCGCGGCGCGGAAGTGCGCAAATTATGGGCAGCCATCCGCAAGGTACTGGAAAAAGCGATTGCCGCGGGCGGCAGTTCCATCCGCGACTATGTGCAAAGCGACGGGGAGCTTGGCTATTTCCAGCATCAATGGGCGGATTACGACAAGGAAGGGCAGAAATGCCGCGGCTGCACCTGCCCCTTGCAAAAAACCGGCGGAATAAAGAGAATAACGCAGGGCGGCCGCTCCACTTTTTACTGTCCGTCCCGCCAGAAATAACAACCGGCATTTGCGAAAGCGCAATGCCCGCGACCAGAAAGAGGCTTTCATGCTGCGCCGTTTTATTATCACGACCCTGTTCGCGCTTGTGTTCATCCCTGCGGCGGCTTTTGCGGATTATTCGAAAGTCATCACCGACCTGCCGCTGATGGAAACGATGAAGGAAGACCTCTCCAAAACCGTCGCGTTTGATACGGCCGACGGCCGCATCCTTGAAACCACCGTCGAAACCCCCGCGCAGGTGCGTCAGGTGCTGGGCTATTACGGGCAGGCGCTGCCGCCGCTCGGCTGGCAGTTGATGAAGGGTACGTTCAATACCTATACGCGCAAAAAAGAAATTCTTGTCATCGACGTGTTTCAAAAACCGGGTGCGGCGGGCATCCAGCTCGTGCAGTTCAAAATCGCCCCTGCCCCGAAAATGTAATCGTAACCGACCAGAGAGAGGCGCAGCATGGCCACCGCCGCCCCCAAACAGAACCTTCAACAAAAGGACACCGTCATGACATTCGAAAACATCCTGACCGAAAAAAAAGGTGCCGTCGGCATCATCACGCTCAATCGCCCCAAGGCGCTGAACGCGCTTTGCAAACAGCTGATGGACGAGCTGACCGCCGCCGTTGACGACATGGAAAACGACGACAACATTCGTGTGATGATTGTGACGGGCAGCGAAAAAGCCTTCGCCGCCGGCGCCGACATCAAGGAAATGGCGTCCAAGGGTTTTGTCGATGTTTATGCAGGTAATTTCATCACCAGCAACTGGGAACGCCTGACGCGCACGCGCAAGCCCGTGATTGCGGCTGTCGCGGGTTATGCGCTCGGCGGCGGGTGCGAGCTTGCGATGATGTGCGATTTCATCATCGCCGCAGACAGCGCGAAATTCAGCCAGCCCGAAATCACCATCGGCACCATTCCGGGCGCGGGCGGCACGCAGCGCCTGACGCGCGCGGTCGGCAAGGCCAAGGCGATGGAGCTGTGCCTGACCGGCCGTATGATGGACGCCGAAGAGGCCGAACGCGCCGGACTGGTCGCCCGTGTGGTGCCCGCCGCGGATTTGATGGCCGAAGCCATGAAAACCGCGGAGAAAATC
>DQGU01000113.1 GCA_003524565.1 Rhodospirillaceae bacterium | reverse complement strand
TTGGTCAGACGGGAAATACCGACCAGCAGCAGGCCAATCGCTGACAGATAGCAAAACGCCGTCAGCATCCCCTCCGCCGGGCCGGCGATGTTGGACATGACGTCGACAACCATTTTGTCGAGACCGCCCGCGGACAGGTTGGCATTCGTCCAGCCGGTGTTGGACAGTTTGTTGTCGCCCATGCCGCTGCCGCCAAACAGCGAACCGCGGATCGCACGCAGCGCGAAAGGCAGGGACAGGAACATACCGCCCGCCAGCATACGCTTGATCCCCTCCGCAAGTTTGGTTTGCGCGGGGTTGTCTACGTGGTCTTTGAATTTGAAAATGCCCGTGATGGCCAGAATACAGCCAAAGATATAGGCAATGGTCGAGAGGATACCCGTAAACCCGGCCCAAGAGCTAATCACGTTATTGAATACATCGCCGAGCTTCTGGCCCCCTGCAAAAGCGGCATCGGCGGAAGCGACTGTAAACAGTGCAACCAACAACGCAGTCTTGCAGAAATGTTTATTCAACATGCGATACACCCTCAGTCGTGTTTAGAGGTCATACTTTAATTACATCACCTTTTGTAAATCTGTGCAAACAGACTGTTACCGAACGCGTGTTGTACATCACTTAAGCCTTTGTTTCTTAAAAAGAAAGTTAGGTTTTTGAGACGTACAAAAAAGGGAGAAAAAAGTACAGGAGGAGAGGCTTTTTGTTCAAAAAACCAGATCGACAGGCCCAAAACCACTGAGAATGATTCGCAGAAGTTACTTATTGGTTAATCGATCCACGCGTACCGTTAACGACCCAGCGGCCTTGTGCATCGGTGGCGATGGACGTCACTTTGCCAATACCGGCCAATGTGTCACCCACGCTGACGGTGCGCATTTCGCTGGAGCCTTTTTCAGACACCCAAGCCACGCCCGGCTTGGCGGAGCGCAGAACCCAGCTGACTTTTTTGACGCTCGCCGCAGGCTTTGCAGCCTTGGGGGCAGCTGCGTTGCTGGTTGCAGCGCTAGCCGCAGGTTTATCTTCGTTTGCCGCTTTCGGCGCCGCTTTCACGGCAGCTGCCGCGTCCTTGGCGTCTTTTTGGGCGGCTTTGAGGTCAGCCTGCGCCTGGCTCAGCTCTTCGGATTTTTTAGCGAGGGCAGATTCGGCCTGCGCCTTTGCCTTTTCACTCGAGGCGAGGGCTTTTTTGCTCTCCGCCAGCTGTTTTTCCAAATCGGCAAGGCGTGCCTTGTCTGCGGTATTGTCAACCGCAGGCGCTACGGCAGATTCCAAAACCGGCGCGGCCGTATCTACAGCGCTATCTGCGGCAGGCGTTGCTTGCGTTGCCTGCTCCGCCGGCATTGCCGCAAAGGGGTCAACGATGTTCGATGTATCAGGGGCAGACGCCGTATCCGCGGGCACAGCGGGGCTGGTCGCGGGCATATCCGCGGCCTGTTCGGTCGGCATGGCGGCAAAGGGGTCAACGATATTGGACGTATCGCTAGCCGCCGTATCCGCGGGCGATGCGATGCTGACACCGGCATCTACTGCATCATTTGCAGGGGCAGCGCCCGCATCGGCAAGGGAATCCCAAGGGGCATTGATGCTGCCGTCGTGGCCTGCCGTTTCGGCGGGGCTAATGGCGTTCGCATCGGGCAGCGCGCCCACAGCATCCTCCGGCACGGCGGGCTGCGGCGGCAAGTCACCCGCCGGCAAATCGGCCGAAGCTGTCATGGCGGGTGCAGCAGGCGTTTGTGCAGCAGGCGCCTGCGCGCTTTGCGTCAGGCCGGGAATATCAAACGGCAGCTGAACGCCGAGGTATTTAACAGCCGCGAAGCCGCCGCCGCCCAGAACGGCCAGCAAGGCAATAACAGAAACAAGCGCGCCGCCGCCGGATTTTTTCTTGGCCGGCTTTTCTTCAGCCGCCGTTTCCTGAGCGTCGTCGAGCGACACGTCGTCGAATTCCTCTTCGGAGGTTTCGTCTTCAAGCTCAAGATCAAATCCGTCTTTGTTCGTCATCCTGCCAGTACCTTTTTATATTAGGTGTTATACGCCAACCCGCTTGAATGAGCCGCCGCGATTAGTTGCCGCCGGTGATTCCCACCTTCAGGCCAACTTCGTCCGTCGTGACCGTTTTCAGCATCAGAATGCCAAAGGTCGTGCCCTTCGCCAGCTTGATGGTGATGGGGCGGTCGGCCTCTTCGGTCAAGACAGAGGAAACCTCGCCCGCCGCTTCTTCGACACCCTTCATGAGCTCTTTCTCGGTATCGAGTTCTTCTTCGGTCTGCACCACGCCGCCACCAGCCGTCGTCGTCGTCGAGGTGACAGTCTTCGCTGCTGCAGATGCATAACCTTCAAGGAACTTCGCCGCCGCCGGCAAAATCACACGGCGGAAATAGTGGCGGTCGATATCCGTTTTTAAACCCGCGAGCGTGGTTTTCTCGTCCAGCGCGATACCGTCGATGGAATAACCGACGCCTTGCTTGACGATGACGCTGAATTCAAGAACCAGATATTCCTCTTCCACCTTATAACCGCCAAGGGCGCGGCCGCCGGCAAAGGGGCCAGACAGAACGTGCGCCAGAACCGGGCCCGGAATGTCGGAGTTCAGTTCGTTGAGCAGCTGTGCATAGGCGATAGAACCCGCAGGGGTAATAAGACGGGGGTCTTGCTTGCCGGGCGCAGAAGCATTCGTGGCCATCGCAGGTGCTGGGCCACCCGCCGCAACACCGGACATGCCGGGAATAGCGCCGCCAGGCATGGCAACACTACCCATGCTGCCGCCGGAAGCATCCATCTTTTCCTGCTCGTTTACCATGATGGTGTATTCGGAATCTTTTTTGGTTACCGACTTCACTTTGGAAATTTGCGGCGCCTGCGCGGCAATAATCACACGCATCTGATCCGCCAGCGCTTTGGCAACAGCCGGATCCATTTTCATGGCGGCCTGCTGCGGACGCACGGGCTGCACCATGGGGACAGTCTCGGGCTCTTTTTCAATCGGCGCATCTTGGTCTGGCGCATTCGCCATATCCATTGTCGTACGCTGGTTCGCAGCCTGACGCCACGCAGCCAAAGGATCTTCCTCGGACTGCTTGGGCGCTTGCGGGATGCTAATATCGTTAGAAGTCGTACTGTCGATAGGCGACGGAATGAAGCTGTCACCGGTTTTTGCGCTCTTGTCTGCCTGCTGCTGGTTGTTGGCTTCAATACGCGCCTTCATGTCGGCATCCATCTCGGCAACCTGACCGGGGGTGCTTTTGATATTTGCAGTACTGCCGATGTTCGTGTTCGCCTTGCCCGTCGGACCTTCTTCTTTCGGCGCAAAAATCATGTAGCCGCCGAACAGCACAGCCGCGCCCAGCACAACCGCACCGATTTTCATCAGCGGGTTATTGTCCCACGATTCCTTGAACGAGGCCTTGGGGCCGCCGCTATCCTGCTCGAAATCGTCTTCGGGCGTATCGATATCGATATCGTTGTCGTTATTGGTCATGGCGTGGTCACCTCATCAGCAACGATTTGAGCGCGCACCATCCGGCCTTCGTCGGAAAGCAGGATAACAGGCGCCTGGTTAAGAGCATAAACATTCATGCCGTCAGCCGACGACACGCTGGAATCCCAGCCCGGCGACAGCAGCGTCAGCGGCGTGCGCAGGTACATCTGTTCGGAAACTTTCCACGCCGTGGTACGGCCGTCCGCGCCCGTGACTTTCAGGCGCACGGCTTCTTTCGGCGGCGTACCGTCGAGGAAACCCGTCATGTTGTCGTCGCGGCCTGCAACCGCTTTCAGCCCGCCGTACTGGATAAGCGGCGTTTTGGCGAGAGGGCCCGGTCGCGGGATGCGCGCATCGAAACGGTAATGCACTTCGTCAATACCCGTGGTCAGACGTACCGTGACCGGCGTAATCAGGTCAACCAGACGGATGGAGATGTTACCAATACCATGCGCGGTCATCGGCGTAATGCGCACCACATGTCCGCCCGGCTCAGGCGTCGTCACGTCAAATTTGCCCGCCCAGCTGATGTCCTGAATGGGCCAGGGCGCGCCGGTGGAATCGAGAATGGTGAAAGTGGTTACATGGCCAGGCGCGGTTTTGACCAGCACCGGCGCTTCGCTCGGGTCCAGCGACAGGGTTTCAACAACCTGACGCGGCTCGGGCACGGTAATCGGCGTTTCCGCCGCTTCGCGCTTGACCTTGAAAACTTCGAGGGTTTTGCGGATC
>DQGU01000154.1 GCA_003524565.1 Rhodospirillaceae bacterium | reverse complement strand
CGCCGCCGCGCGTCAGGCCGCCGCCGCGGGCAGCAACCTTATCCTGGGTCCGATTTTCGCAGATGACGTGCGCGCCGCCAAACCCGTCGCCGCGCAGGCAGGCATTCCCATGATTGCCTTCACCACCGACTGGAAACTGGCGGGCAACGATACATACGTCATGGGCTTCCTGCCTTTCGCGCAGGTGTCGCGCGTCGCGCAGTATGCCCAGACGCAGAGCGTTTCTCCTTTGGCGGTTTACGCGCCGCAGACGGAATATTGCGATGTTGTCATCAGCACCCTGCAGCGCAGCGGCGCGCAGATGCTGCGCGTCGGGCGCTATGCCGCGGGCGAAACCGCACTGCAAACCATGGTGCAGGATTTTGCCGTACAGTCCGGCATCACCCCCGCCAATCCGGAAGATGTAAATTCCAAACCTGCGGGCACGCCTGATTTCCGCGCGCTGATGTTGCCCGTCGGCGGTGAAAGCCTGCGCACGCTGGTATCGCTGTTTGACATTGCGGGTATCGACAATCAAAACACCCGTTTCATCGGCACCGGCCTTTGGGATGATGACAGCCTGACGCGCAACCCCGCGCTTTACGGCGGCTGGTTCGCCGCGCCCGACCCTGCGCTGCGCCGCGATTTTGAAAAGCGCTATCTTGAAAGCTACGGCAGCGCGCCGCCACGTCTGGCGACCCTCGCCTACGACGCGACCGCGCTGGCGGCCGTACTGTCGCGCACAGCAGACCCCCAGCCCTTCAGCCGCAGCCGCCTGACCAATCCGCGCGGTTTTGCGGGGATTGACGGACTGTTCCGCCTGCGCCCCGATGGCCTGAACGACCGCGGCCTTGCCGTTTTGGAAGTACAAAGCGGCCGCGCGCGCGTGATTGACCCCGCGCCCACCGCCTTTGTCGGCTCCGGCAGCTAAGCGCGATGTGCCTGACGGAAATCCGCACGCGCATCACACGCGCCTGTAAAGACGCGCAGCGCGATGCACAAGACGTAACGCTGGTCGCTGTTTGCAAAAACCAGACGGCAGATAAAATCATACCGCTCTTGCAGGCAGGCCAGCGCGTTTTCGGTGAAAACCGCGTGCAGGAAGCGGCGGAAAAATGGCCGGAACTGCGCGCCGCGTATCCGGACAGCGAATTGCATCTGATTGGCCAGCTGCAGACCAACAAGGCGAAAGAGGCGGTAAAACTTTTCGATGTCATCGAAAGCCTCGACCGTCCCGCGCTTGCAGAGGCGCTCGCCAAGGAAATGAAAAAGCAAAACCGCGACCTGCCCTGTTTCATTCAGGTCAATACGGGTGAGGAGCCGCAAAAAGGCGGCATCGCACCGCGCGATGTTGCGGGATTTTACGACGATTGCCGCAAACGTGGCCTGCGCATCACGGGGCTCATGTGCATTCCGCCCGCCGAAGATGTCGCGGCGCTGCATTTTGCGCTGCTGCAAAAACTTGCCCGCGAAATCAGCCCGCAAAACCCGCTTATGCTCAGCATGGGCATGAGCGCGGACTTTGAATCCGCGATTCGATGCGGGGCCAGCCATGTCCGGATTGGCACAGCCCTTTTTGAAATTATGAAAAAAGATTAAATTTAGTATTTTCAGGCATTTAAGCAAAATTTCATTTTTTTATCCCCCCATGCTTGCATTTTGAAAAGCACGTTGACATAATGCACATCGTTCACGCATAAGTTACATAATTTGCATGCGCAGCTGATGCCCGCCTGACAATAATAGTTGCAGCACGGGCGCGATTTGGAAACATCTCGCAAGTTTTGCATGCTCCTCAGGCAAGAAAACAGAAACACCACTGCTTCGGACTTCACACACCATATAAATACACACCTGATATCAAGAGAGGCAAAAGACCATGGGTAAAATTATCGGTATCGACCTTGGCACGACGAACTCTGCCGTCGCTATCTACGAAAATGACCAGGCAAAGATTTACGAGAACCAGCTCGGCAAACGCACGACGCCCTCGGTTGTCGCCCTCAAAAAAACCCGCGACAAGCAAAGCGGCGAAGTCAGCTCTGAGTGGATTGTCGGCGAAAACGCCAAGCGCGGTGCCGTTGCAAACCCGCTCAACACCATTTATGGCGTGAAGCGTCTTATCGGCCGCAAGTTCGCAGACCCGGAAGTCCAGAAAATCCAGGCGCTGTCTTCCTACAAAATCGTGCCGGCGCCGAACGGCGACGCATGGGTTGAAGTTGACGGCAAAGCCATGGCGCCCGCTGAAATCAGCGCGAAGGTTCTGCGCGACCTGAAAGAAGCCGTCGAAAAACAAATCGGCGAGCCGATTACCGAAGCCGTCATTACCGTTCCCGCCTATTTCAACGACGACCAGCGCCGCGCCACGCGCGATGCAGGCGCGATTGCCGGCCTTGATGTCAAACGCATCATCAACGAGCCGACAGCCGCAGCCCTCGCCTATGGCATGGACAAAAAAGAAGGCGGCAAAATCGCCGTATTCGACCTTGGCGGCGGCACGTTCGACGTTTCCATCCTCGAGGTTATGGCCGACAAGGAAATGGGTACGATGGTGCAGGTTCTCTCCACCAACGGCGACACGTTCCTCGGCGGTGAAAACTTCGACGAGCGCATCACCGAATTCCTGGTCAAGGAAATCAACAAAGAGCACGGCACCGAAATCGACCTGTCCACCCCCGCAGGCCGCAGCCAGTATTCGCAGCAAATCGCGCGTATCCGCGAAGCCGCTGAAAAAGCGAAAATCGAGCTGTCGCTGCAGGAAATGACCACCGTCAACCTGCAGTTCCTGATGATGGACAGCGAAGGCGCGCCTGTGAATTTCGAAATGAACTTCAGCCGCCGTCAGCTGGAAAGCCTTGTCAAAGACTTCGTTGACAGAACGCTCGAGCCCTGCAAAAAAGCGCTCGAAGATGCTGGCCTGAAAGTTTCCGACCTTGACGAAGTTATTCTCGTCGGTGGCCAGACCCGCATGCCCATGGTGGTCAATGCCGTGAAGAATTTCTTCGGCAAAGAGCCCCGCCGCGACGTCAACCCGGATGAAATCGTTTCCCTCGGCGCGTCCGTTCAGGGTGCCATCCTGCAGGGCAAAGTCGAAAACGTTATCCTGCTGGACGTTATCCCGCTCAGCATCGGTATCAAAACCAAGGGCGGCGTCATGACCCCGCTTATCGAGCGCAACACGCCCATCCCGACCGAGTTCAAAGACGTGTTCTCGACCGCAGAAGACGGCCAGCGTCAGGTGGATATTTTCGTTCACCAGGGCGAACGCCCGATGGCGGCTGACAACAAACTGCTCGGCCATTTCGCCCTGACCGGCATCGCGCCCGCGAAAGCAGGCGACCCGCAGATCGAAGTCGCGCTCAGCATCGACGCCGATGGCGTTCTGAAGGTTGAAGCGAAAGACCTCAAGACCGGCCGCGCGCAGAAAATCACCGTTAAAGCAAACGGCGGTCTGACCGAGGACGAAGTCGAGCGTATGCTGAAAGACGCCGAAGCCAACGCGGAAAAAGACCGCGTACAGCGCGAAAGCCTGACGGCGATGTCGAATGCGGATGCCGAGCTGAAAGAAGCGCAGCAGGACACCGAAGAAGACTATTTCAAGCAAGCGCCGGACGCGCTGAAAAAGCAGTTCGCCGACACGATGAAAGAGCTGACCGAAGCCCGCGCGACCAAAGACGTGGCCAAGGTTCTTGAAAAAACGCAGGCGCTGAAAGAAGTCCGCTTTGCCATCACCGAAGCCTTCAACGGCGCGGCACCGGCGAACGACGATGCACAGCAGGCACCGGAAGCTGAAAAACCGGCCGCCGCCGCTGCGGACCAAAACAAGCCCAAGCCGCCGAAAAACGCCATGTAAGGCAGCGGCCGCAAGGCACAGCAAAAAGCCCCTCCGGAAACGGCGGGGCTTTTTTGTATCCGGCATACGGTGCGCAGCAAAAACCCCGCAGGGGCGCGAAGCCGCTTGCGGGGTTTTGTATCAGCTAAACGCCATATTTATTTATCGCGGCGGAAGCCTTTGAAAAGTTTTTTGGGCTTGTCGAGGGGCACGGGCTTGCCTTCTACCTGCTGGCGCAACTCCTCTACCGTTTCCTCAAGCTCGCTCACGCGGTCGGGGCCGTTGTTGCTGTTGGCCGTCTGGAAACCGGCCTTGAGCCCCGCTTCGGGCGCCATGCCCGCGGAAGGCTCCTGCCCTTTGCGCGCGGCTTCCTGCGCAATCATCAGGGTTGCCTGCGTCTGATATTTACTATCGAGGCGCTGTTCGCAATTATTGCGCGCCCAGCTGGTCGCCGCATAGCCCGCAGCCCCGGCAAACGCGCCCAAGGCAAAAATCGGCGCCTTGACCAGCACCAAACCCGCCAGACAAATGCCGCCGATAATCGCAAAGGTCTTGGCGACTTTGCCAAGCTCCTGCTTTTTCTGCAGGTCTTCGCGGATGGACTGCTCGATTTGCTCCAGCTTGCTTTCGATAGAAGAAGACATAACGCTAACCTTTATCTGAAAAGGAAATCAGGGATTTCAATCATTAAACTTATGGGAATGGTTTATACGCCCGTTTCGCGGCAAAATCAATGAAAACCGTACCTTTTTCGGGTTCGGGCCGCANCCGCAGGCACGGTGCAAAAGCTTAAGATGGTTGCGATTGTATGTTTTTTATGGCAATCATGGTTCTCTTTTTAAGAATCTATCCCTTTTCACTCGGCACTGGTCATTTTCGCAAAAATCGTAAGCCCGCAGGAATTTTCACCCATGCGTTTGAAACCTCGTTTTTTTAAGTCTCGCGCCCTGCTTCTGGGCACCCTTTCCCCCCTGATCGCCGCGCGAATCGCCTGTGCGGAGCCTGCCGCGGATGCCCTGCCAACAGGATTTGCGACCAGCGGCCCTGCCGCCATGACGACCAGCGGCAACACCATGACCGTGACGCAAACGGACAGCCGCGTGATTATCGACTGGGAAAGTTTTGATATCGGCCGCGACGCCCGTGTGGATTTCGTGCAGCCCGGCAGCCGCAACATCGCCATCAACCGCGTGACCAACAGCAGCGGCGACCCCAGCCGGATTTACGGTAGCCTGCACGCGAATGGCACGGTTGTCATTCTTGACCGCAACGGGATTGTTTTCGGCGCGGGCGCCAAGGTTGATACCAGCGGCATTATCGCCGCCACAGGCACGCTGGCCAATCCGGCGGGTTTTTTATCCGGCAGCCATCCGGTCTTCAACGATGTCGCCGCGCAAAGTGGCGCGCGCATTGATAACCACGGCGAGATTACCGTGCGCGGTGCAGGCCTTGCCGCGTTTGTCGCGCCAGAGGTACATAACAGCGGCATCATCCGCGCCCGCCTTGGCAA
>DQGU01000134.1 GCA_003524565.1 Rhodospirillaceae bacterium | reverse complement strand
TTGCTTTCTATAGGCGGACTCCAGGGCTTGGCGCCGCCGTCGATGCCTGTCGATGATGGATTCCGCGAGGTTTTCGTCGGTGACGATCTTGGTGGCGTCGTAGGCTTCGTGTTTCATCAGCTCCTGCACGCGCGCGAGTGCGCCATCGGCGGGGCGGCCGGCTTGCAGCGACAGCCATTTATCGACAAGGTTGTTGTTGTCCTTATAGCGGCCATAGAAATCTTCCAGCAGCTTGTCGGCAACCGTCATCGCGTCTTTGTCGGTCATGCGCGTGACAACGCCGAGGGCGGCCAGCTTTTCGGTCATGTTTTTGGAATGGCCATATTGCGCAACCGCATCCAGCGCGGCATCGGGCGTTTCCAGCTTGCCGATGAAGCCGAGGGCTGTGTTGTGCAATTCGCGGCGGCCAACCTGTGCGGGCACGACGTTATAGGTTTCGCCCGCGGGCGCGGCGGTCGCCGTGTAAATATTCTTGAAATCCTCCGCATAGGTTTTGGCCAGCGTGGTTTTCATGAAATCAATCGCTTCGGATACCGCATCAGGGTCGAGGGTTTTGAGGTCCTGAATGATGATGTTATAGGGCGGCAGGCCAAGCGTGCGCGCGTTGAAGGCGAGGTCGCCGGAAAGCGCGTTTTTGACGTTTTCGCCGTATGCGTCGATGAACCCTTGCTCCAGCGTCAGCGGCAGGTCGTTTTCAGCCTGTTTGATAAGCTTGTGCAGGGTTTTGACCATCAGGCGTTCGGTTGCTTCGTATTTGTTGAAGCCGTCTGTGTCATGCGCCATGCGGAAGACGAGTTCTTCATCGCCCGGCTGTGTTGTGACTTTCACGGGGGCGGAAAAACCGCGCAGGATGGACGGCACGACGGGGCCATCGACGTTTTTGAATTCAAACGTCTGGCTGGCTTCGGTCAAATGCAGCACGCGCGTCGTCGGCGCGGCATCGCCCGCGGCATCGGTGGAAAGGGTGAGGGGCACGTCCTTGCCGCTCTGGCCAATCAAGCCGACGGCGATGGGCATGTGCAGCGCCACTTTTGCCGACTGGTCGGCGGTGGGCGGGGTGTTTTGCGTCAGCGTCAGGCGGTATGTCTTGCTTGCCGCGTCGTAATCGCCGGTGTAGCTGATTTCCGGCGTGCCGGACTGATTATACCACTGGCGGAACTGCGTGAGGTCGATGCCGGATACTTCCTGCATCACATCCACGAAATCGTCGCAGGTGACGGCCTGGCCGTCGAAGCGGCTGAAATATTCATCCGTCGCGGCGCGCCATGTGGTTTCGCCCATCATGGTGTGCAGCATACCCAGAACGTGGGAGCCTTTTTCGTAGATGGTGCCGGTGTAGATATTGTCGAATTCCTCCACGCGGTCGGGGCGGATGGGGTGCGACGTCGGCCCCGCGTCTTCCATGAACTGGGCGGAGCGCAAACCGACCGCATCGTCGATACGCTTGATTTCCTTGGAGTGCATATCCTCTGTGAACTGGCGGTCGCGCAGGACGGTGAAGCCTTCTTTCAGCGTCAGCTCGAACCAGTCGCGCACGGTCACGCGGTCGCCGGAATAGTTGTGAAAATATTCGTGGCCGATGACGGCTTCGATATCAATCAGCTCGTCGTCGGTGGAAACTTCGGGGCTGCCGACAAGGTATTTGACGTTGAATACGTTCAGGCCTTTGTTTTCCATCGCGCCCGCGTTGAATTTATCAACGGCGACGATGTGGAAGCAATCAAGGTCGTATTCGCGGCCATAGCGGTCTTCATCCCATTTCATCGAGCGTTTCAGGGATTCCATCGCCCATTTGATTTTGTCTTCGTAACCATCCTGCACATAAATGCGCAAATCGACTTTTTTGCCGTTCATGGTGGTGAAGGTGTCTTCAAGGACGTGCATATCGCCCGCAACCACGGCGAACAGATAGCTCGGCTTCGGCCACGGGTCTTTCCAGTTGATGCTGTGCGTGCCATCGCCGTTATCAACGGTTTTCGAAGGCTCGCCGTTGCCGTTCGACAAAAGCACGGGGAATTTTTTCTGTTCCCCCGTCAGCGTGACGTCGTATGTGGCAAGGTTGTCCGGACGGTCGAGGAAATAGGTGATGCGGCGGAAGCCCTGCGCTTCGCACTGCGAACACAGAATATCGCCCGCCATATAAATACCGGACAGGGTCGTGTTTTCAGTCGGATTGATTTCGGTGACGATTTCAAGGTCGAAAGGTTTTGCGGGCGGGTTTTTGAGGATAAGGTTTTTATCCGTCACCACGAATTCGCTGCGGTCGAGGTCGCGCGTCTGTCCGTTTTCGATGATTTTGAGGGATTTGAGTTTCAGCCCTTCGCCATCCAGCACCAGCGCGCCGCCGGTATCGGGCAGGGCGGGGTTGCGCGTGACGTGGATACGGCTTTTGACCACGGTTTCGGTTTCATCCAGCGCAATGTCCAGCTTGACCTGCGGAATTTTGTATTCCGTCGGGCGGTAATCGTCGCGGTACAGCGGGTTGCGGGCGGGGTCGAACAGAAAATCTTTTTTCTCGGCCATGGGTGTGCAGGCTCCGGTCATTAGCGTGAATGAGAATGAATATCAGGCAGTGTAATTTGCCAGAAAGTTTCAGTCAACCAAGCGTTGACGTAATATTATTGCTTTTTGACCGAATATCAGGCGTTTTACGAGCCGCGTTGATAGATAATTCTGTTTTCTTCAAATTTTTCAACGACATTGCCGCGGCGCACTTCGTAAACCAGATGCGCGATGGTTTCGCCAAGGGCAAAGAAAACATCGCCGGATTTCAGCTGCCGGTGGGCAAACAGCCCCTGCATGGCCGCATAGCCCGTTTGCGGGCCCTCCGCGAGGACTTGGGAGAGTTTATCCAGCCTGTGGTGGTGATGCGCCAGAATATCATCAACCCGCTCGTGCAGGCCGCGGAAGGGGATGCCGTGGGACGGCAGCACCAGCACATCGTCCGGCACTTCGGCGCGGATGGCCTTAAGTGTTTCCATATATAAATTAACAGGGTCATGGCCGGGCGCGTTGCCGGGGAAATAGCTGATGTTCGGGGTGATGAACGGCAGCACCATGTCGCCCGCGATGAAGAGTTTTTCTTCGGCGCAATAAAGGCTGGCATGCTCAGGGCTGTGACCATAGCCGCCGATGATGCGCCATGCATGCCCGCCCAATATGACGGTCTGCGCCGGATGTACAGTTTCGACGGACGGCGGTGGCGGGTGGATGACGCTGCGGTATCCCATGCGGCGGTTCAGCAATTTTTCCAGCACGTCTTCGGCCACGCCCGCGTGGTTGTAGTAAGGGCGGTAAAGCTGTTCCAGCCGCTCCACATTGTCCGCATCCGTCAGCGATTGCACCATACGCCATTCGCCGGGCGTCATTTGCACGCGGGCGCCGGTTTTACTGTGCAGCCATCCGGCAAGGCCGAAATGGTCGGGGTGAAAATGCGTGAAAAACAGATTTTCCACCGCGCGGCCTTTCAGCGGGGCGGCGGCAAAAAGCGCTTCCCACTGCGCAACCGTGGGCGCGTCGTTGAATCCGCTGTCGATGATGCTGATGCCGTCTTCGCCGCCATCCAGCAGCCAGACATTCACATGGTCAAGCGCGAAGGGCAGCGAAAACCGCGCCCAGTAAAAACCGTCTGTAATCTGCGTGACTTCTGCGGCGGCGGGCTGCGGAAATATCGGGGGATAGTTTTTCTTTTGCGGTTTCAAGGCGTGGTTCCGTTCGTGCCGTCTGCGGGGGCGGGTGCGCCTTGTGATTTGCGCACGTTGTGGTTCATCTGGCGCTGAATCCACGATTCATGCACGGCGGCGCGCATGCGGGTGCGTGCCTCCTGCCATTCCGTATCTGTCACATATTCGGGCGTGAATTTGAAATCGGATGCGGGCACAAGAACCGTGCGCTTGACGCCGGGCATGTCGGGACTATCCACATCGATGCGGCGCGTGCCGGGGTCGTTGAGCAGCGCCATTTTGCCAATCGCCCCGTCCGCGCAAAGCTCTTTGTTCGGTGCGCGGGCGGCCATGGCGTTTTCGGCGCGGCTGACGGTCAAGAAAAGCCTGTAGGTATCTTCGGGCGCCAGATAGTCAAAGGCATCTTCCAGAAGCGCATAGCGCGGCTTGACCAGATGCCCGCGCACTTCGCGCGCGCTGGTGTCTTTGCAGCGCAGCGCGTCGGTGGCGGCCAGCAGGTCAAAGGCCAGAAGGCTGGCAAAGGACGTGCGCACCATGTCTTTGTGTTCGGCATCCATGCCGGAAATTTTGAACGCCTGTGACGCCATAAACGCAAGGTCGCTGTAGAGCATATAGTAATAGGCGTTGAGTTTTTGCAAATCCTGCTGGCCGACCGAATTGTCGCGCGCCCAGTCCAGCGATACCGCCAGCAGCCGCGGTTTTTCGCGGGTGTTTTTCTGGATATGCGCGGTCACGGCGGCGGCGTTGCCCTTGGCGGCGATGGCGTCGAGTTCCGCATAAAACGCCTTGTCCTCGTCGGGCAGCGTTTTTGCGGTGGCGGCGCTGTTTTGCGCGGCGGGGGTATCGCCTTTGGCGGAAAGGCTGGCCAGCAAATCCGGCCGCGCGAAATAAACGGCGGCGGCACAGAGCGCGGCCAGACAGGCCAAGGCGCTAAAAATGACGACAGGACGGCGCATGGTGTTTTCTATAACACTCCTTCGGGTGGTTTCCATCATCTTAGCGGCTTTTTTGCTTTTTTATAGCCTTATTCATCGCCTATGATGTTTGTTGCTGTGCCTGCCTTCTTGGGCAGGCGCGGCGGATATGCAAAGGGGGATGCGTGACTTTCGAACTTGACCACCGTTTGGCTGACAGCTCGTTCCATGTCGAAGACTGGGCGCTGTGCCGCGTGTGCCTCAAAAACGATAAAAACTGGCCGTGGCTTTACCTTGTGCCGATGCGCGAGGGGGTGCGTGAATTTTGCGACCTGACTGCCGCCGACCAGTCTTTGCTCATGTCCGAAATTGCGCGCGCGCAGCTGGCGCTCAAAACGCTTTATGCCGCCGACAAAATCAATACCGCCGCGCTAGGCAATATGGTGCCGCAGCTTCACATTCATATTTTCGCCCGCTACCAGTCCGACGCCGCATGGCCGAAGCCTGTCTGGGCGCATGACATTCCGGAAGTGCCGTACGATGCGGCCGCCCGCGATGCGGAAATCGCGCGCCTGCGCGCCCATTTCGCCGCGCCGCAGGCACAACAGGCAGAGACAAAAGGGGATAAAACAGCATGTCAACGATGACGTTTTGCCAAGGGCTTTACGAGCTGATGGACAGCTACGACGGGTTCATCATGGACCAGTGGGGCGTGCTGCATAACGGCGTTCATGCCTATGACGGCGTGATTGACAGCCTCAATCACCTCAAGGCGCGCAAGAAACAGGTGGTTATCCTGTCGAACTCCGCCAAACGCTCCGACGATAACATCGAGCGTCTGAAAAAACTCGGCATAAAACCGTCGATGTACAAAGCGGTAGTGACGGCGGGCGAGGTTGCATGGCAAGGCCTGCGCGCCCAAAAAGAAACTCCGTTCAAGGACATCGGCAAGAAATGCTACCTGATTTCCCGCGCCGACGACCGCGGGCTGCTGGATGGTCTTGATGTCGAGATTACGAGCGATATCGACGAGGCCTCGTTCATTCTCATCACCAGTTTCGACCCGAACGGCACGAAGCTGGAAGACCTCGACCCCGTATTTAAAAAAGCCGTCGTGCGCCGTCTGCCCGCCATCTGCGCGAACCCGGACATGATTACCGTGTACGGCCATGAACGCGCCGTCGGGCCGGGCGCGGTTGCCAAACGCTATCACGACCTCGGCGGTATGGCGCATTTGATTGGCAAGCCGCATAAAACCATTTTCCGCTACGCACAGGGGCTGTTCGAAGGTGTCATTCCGTCGCGCGTGCTGGTCGTTGGCGACTCTTTGCAGCACGATATTGCGGGCGCGATTGCGGTGGATATGGATACGGCCTTCATCACCTCCGGCATTCACGGCAGCGCATTTCCGGCCGGCATCTCGCCCGACCAGCGCCGCAAGTCGATGGAACATCTGGCGCAAATCTACGGCGGCATCCGCCCGAACTGGGTGCTGGACAGCCTCATCTGGCAAACCCCCGAAGCCGCCCTGCGCGAACGCGAACGCGCGCGGATGAAGGAATAGACTTATGGCTGGCGTGAAACATCTTTTTAGCATTATTATGCTGGTGTTTCTTTCTGCCTGTGCTGCGGGTACTGCAGAGTATCTAGAATTCTCTGAAATGAATGCGAAACAATTAAAGCAAGTTGAAAGCGATAAGCTTTGCAACGCTTATAACTATACCGGTTGGTCGGGTTCAGATGGCAAAAATGAAACTAAAATTGCCGCAGAGGTAAAGCGCCGAAAATTGGAGTGCGACCCTCTAAAACTTGCATGCTTATCTTATGGGTTTAAAAAGAATACGCCGGAGTTTTCGCAGTGTGTGATGCTGGAGAAACGCGCTGAAGAACAGCGCCGTCAAACTGAGCTGCAGTCATTTAACCAAAGCATGCATAACATGCAGCAGCAACAGCAGATGCAACAGCTGAATCGTATGCGCTACACGAATTGCTCGAGAATGGGTATATCTGTAAATTGCACGACGTGGTAGGGGTATCACTCATGCGCCGGTTGCTGCACGGCGACGTCGTCGGTGTCTGACGCGTATTCGGTGCAGAGGACGGCGTAGGCGGCTTTGATGTCGGGCATGGCACGCTCGACGGCGGCTTCGCCTTCTTCAATCAGCTCTTCCGCGCGGTCGAATTCCATCAGCCCGATATGGCCGATACGCGGCACAATCAAAACGTCCGGCGGGTCGCCGGCAAGGCGGGAGCGCGCAAGGCGGTCCTGCACGATATTGAGCGATGAAACCATGACGCCGAAAATGCTCGGCCCGGAATTTTCGCGGCGGAACACGCGCTGAATAATCCCTTTTTTCTTTTGCTCTTCGAGGTTCTGCGGCCCTTCGAAATTCAGCAGGTCAAAACCCGCCACCGTCGGGATGGTATCGCCGGGGCGTTTGCTTTTGCCGATGATGTCGCCGCCGACGTTGACGGCAATCGTCATGCGCGCGCCATTGGCGGAGCATGCGGAAACCGGTACAGGGTTTACGAGCGCGCCGTCAATCAGCCAGCGGTTGTTCATGAACACGGGCGGAAAAATACCGGGCAGGGAGAAGGAGGCACGCATGACATCGACCAGACGCCCCTTGCGCAGCCATACTTCGTGACCAGTCACAAGGTCGGCGGTGATGGCGATGAAGGGGTGGGGCAATTCCTCGACCCGCACTTCGCCGAAATTGTCGAGCATGAGTTTCATCAAACGCTCGCCGCCGATAAGGCCGCTGGCCTTCACGCGGAAATCCAGATACGACAGCACCTTGAATTTCGTCAGCGAATAAGCCCATTCCTCGACCGCATCAAGGCGGTGCGCCAGATAGGCGCCGCCAATCAGCGCCCCCATGGAAGAGCCGGAGATAACAGTCGGTTCAATGCCGTGACGTTTCAGCGCGCGGATAACGCCGAGGTGCGCAAAGCCGCGGGCAAGGCCGCTGCCGAGCGCAAGGCCGATGCGGGGCGGGGCAGACATGTGCACCTTGTTCGCCTCCGACTGCGTTTTCAGCCCGGGGCTGGCGGGGGGAATGTCTGGGCCTTTTTTGTCTTTGTCCTTGCCGAACATCACGGTTGTCGCCTCGTTTTTGTTATTATTATGGTTATTCTTTATTATGTTTATCTTTACGGTGGGGGGATTAGAGACTAAACTCCCACCCTTGACTGTAGTATAACACGGCTTGAGAAATCATTAACACCTGTCCATCGGGAAAGTCTTCTTTGGCGTCCTCTACCGCTCCCACCCCCCTGCCTACGGCCAGCTGGCCTTTGATGCGCCGCATTCTGCGCCAATATGTGCGCCCCTATGTGGGGACGCTGGCCGTTGCCATTGTGCTGATGATGATATCCGCCGCCATGACGGGCGCGATGGCGAAGTTGATGGAGCCCATCATCGACAAAATTTTCACTCAGCAGCGGCGCGACATGCTTTTCCCTGTCGCCGGCATGGTTTTGCTGGTGTTTGTGGTGCGGGGGCTGGCCACTTACGGCCATACCGTCATGATGAACCGCATGGCGCAGCGCTGCATCGCCGATATGCAGCGCGATATGTTTGCGCATCTGGTTTATGCCGACCTTGCCTTTTTCCACGGCCAGCAAAGCGGTATGTTGCTGTCGCGCTTCGTATCCGACGTCAACCATATCCGCGCCGCGCTGAACCAGAGCCTGACGGGGCTGGGCAAAAACGTGTTCACGCTTTTGTTTCTGGTCGGCGTGATGGTTTATCAGGATTGGAAAATGACGCTGGTTTCCATTTTCGCTTTTCCGGCGGCGGCTTATTTCGTGGCGCGCCTCGGCAAAAAACTGCGCAAGGTTTCGACAAGCACGCAGGTTGAAACGGGGCAGCTGACCAGCATGCTCGGTCAGGCGTTTCAGGGCAGCAAGCATGTGAAGTCCTACGGCATGGAAGAATTCGAAAAAGGGCGCATCAACAGCATCATCCAGCGTATTCTTGCGCTGATGAACCGTACTTACCGCGTGTCCGCGACCGCAACGCCGATTTCGGAATCGCTGAGCGGTCTTGCCATCGTCACTATCATCGTTTACGGCGGCATGCAGGTGATGGCGGGGCAAAGCACCACGGGGCAGCTGTTTTCATTCATCGCCGCGTTTTTGCTGGCGTATGAGCCGATGAAGCGCCTCGCGCAGCTCAACAACGTCATGCAAATGGGGCTGGCGTCGGCTGACCGCATGTTCCAGATGCTCGACAGCCCGCCGGCGATTGTCGATAAACCGTCCGCGACGACGTTGACTATTGCGCAGCCGGAAATGGTTTTCGACGACGTGCGCTTCACCTATGCCGACGGAACGGAAGCGCTGAAAGGCGTCAGCTTTACCGTGCCTGCGGGTAAAACGGCGGCGTTGGTCGGGGAATCCGGCTCGGGCAAATCGACTATTCTTAATCTTATTCCGCGTTTCTACGACGTCACGGGCGGCGCTATCCGCATTGACGGCATCGACATCCGCGATGTGACGCTGCAAAGCCTGCGCAAAAACATGGCGCTGGTCAGTCAGGAAGTCGCCATTTTCAACGATACCGTGCGCGACAACATTGCCTACGGCACCGAAGGCGCGACGGAAGACGATATTATCGCCGCCGCCAAAAGCGCCGCCGCACATGAATTCATTCTGGAGCTGCCGCAGGGCTACGACACCATTGTGGGTGAAAACGGCGTAAAACTTTCGGGTGGCCAGCGCCAGCGTATTTCGATTGCGCGCGCCATGCTGCGCAACGCGCCGCTTTTGCTGCTGGATGAGGCAACGTCGGCGCTTGATACGCAGTCGGAGCGTCTGGTGCAATCCGCCCTCGACCGCCTGCAAGAAGGGCGCACCACGGTTGTCGTCGCGCACCGGCTCTCGACCATCATGGATGCAGATGTGATTTATGTTTTGAGCGAAGGCCGCATCGTCGAAAGCGGTCGCCACGAAGAGCTTCTGGCCGCGGGCGGGGTTTATGGCCGCCTTTACGGCAACCTGCTGCGGGAGAGCGCTTAAGATGGTGGTTTTTCTGGCGCGTCTGGTTTTTCAGCTGCTGGCGGTTTATGCCGTTGTCTTGCTGCTGGTTTATGTCTGCCAGCGCAGCTTGCAATATTTCCCTGATAAAAATCATCCCGGCGACCCCAAGGAAAGCGCCGCGCCCAGCATGCGCGAAGTAGAGCTGCGCACCGAAGACGGCCTGACGCTGAACGCCTGGTTTGCCGCGCCCGTGAAGCGCGACGGTAAAATCGTGGTCATGTATCACGGCAACGCGGGGCACATCGGCCACCGCGCCGTGAAAGCGCAGCATTTCATCGACAAAGGCATGGGTGTTTTGCTGGTCGAATACAGGGGCTTCGGCGGCAATATCGGCAGCCCGAGCGAGCAGGGGCTTTATAAAGACGGCCGCGCCGCCTTGAGCTTCCTCGAAAAACAGGAATACGCTAATGCGCAGCTGGTGATTTACGGCGAAAGCATCGGCAGCGGTGTCGCGACGCAAATGGCCTACGAAATCCAGCCGCGATACCTCATCCTCGAAGCACCGTTTTCGAGCGCGGCAGCAGTTGCGAAAAAACGCTATTTCTTTCTGCCTGTCGATTGGCTGATGAAAGACCGTTTCGACAACATCGATAAAATCGGCGGCATCAAAACCAATTTGCTGATTGTGCATGGCGACGAAGATTCAGTTATTCCGATAGAGCTGGCGCAAATGCTTTACGAGCAGGCCAATCACCCCAAGGAATTCATCACCATCAACGGCGGGCATCATAACGACCTTTATGACCATCACGCCGGTCATGTCGTGACCGAATGGCTGGAAAAACAAATCGCGGCCGAAGAACCCGCCGTCAAGCCCGAAGAATGACGCCGAAAAACCATACCGGATTTACAGACAAAATACGGCATGCTGCCGCCGAAGTAGCGGCCATGGCGAAGCATGTGCGTTTGAACGGCGATAAAATATCCGCCTATACTGCGGCGCTTTTGCGTGCGCGCAAGCCGCAAATGACGGCACTTGATAACCAGACACTGGGCGGCGGCAAAACGGTGGAGCAAAAGGCGGCTTATGCGCTGGCGCTTGATGCGGTCAATTTCGGCTCCGGCTATTTTGAACTCGCACGCGAAAGTGGCGTGGCGCTTGAATATGCCGAGCTGGCGCTGCATTTGCGCGCGGCTTTTGATAACGAAGGCTTTGACAGGCCAGCGGCCTGGGCGGAAGTCACGCCTGCGCGTTGCCATGATATTTTCCGCATACCCGCAGGCGCGCATCCGCGGCTGGATGAGCTGATGGTTCTATTCGCGCGTCATTTAAACGAAGCAGGGCAACGTATCATAGCGGATTACGCGGGGCAGGTGGCGAACCTGCTTGAATCTGCGGGCGGTTCGGCAGAAGGCCTCGCGTTTTTGGTCGGCGGCTGGCAGGGGTTTGCGGATGTGGCGGATTACCGCGGCATCAGCGTGCCTATCTATAAACGCGCCCAGATTTTCGCGGCGGATGTGTGGCTGTCATTTGGTGGCACAGGCGCGGCGGCGTTTCACGATATGCAGAACCTCACTATTTTTGCCGATAACATGGTGCCGCATGTGCTGCGGCATGCAGGCGTTTTGACCTATACACCGGATTTGGCCGCGCGCGTTGATGCGGGCGCGGAAATCACGGCGGGCAGCGAAGAAGAGACGGAGCTGCGCGCCGTATCCATCCATGCGGTCGAACGCATGCGTGCAGCTGCCGCCACAATGGACGGACATGCAGGTATCACGGCAGTCAATCTAGACCATATTCTTTGGAATCGCGGGTATGAAGCAGATTTGATAGATTTGCCGCGTCACCGTACGCTGACCGTCTTTTATTGAACTTTGTCTTTTTTGCGTTTGCCCAGCAAAAATCCGGCCAGCAGGCCGATAACAATACCTGCATCGTCGCCATAGCCCGTCCAGAAGAATTTCCGGTCAAGGAAAGCAAAAAGAAAATACCCGCCCAGCGCGCCGACCAGCGCAAAACGCAGCGCCCGCGATTTGAAGGCGCCGATGCCGCGGCAAACCATGACGTTGAACAGATTGGCGAATAATTGCCAGCCGCCGATAAGACCCGCCCCAATCGCCGTGGGCGTGAATACCCACTGCAAAAACGATAATGACGTGAAATCGGTTGTGACCAGTTTGTCGCCGCCGTAAGACGCGGCCGCAACCCCAAGCAACAGCGCAATGCGCCGCCATGAATAGCGGAAATTGATGTCGATATCGATATAACCGCCGGAGCCCACACTGCCGCCTTGTGCTGTGCGGCCGAATTTGGCTAGGCCGTCTGCGGCATGCTCTGTCGCATTCTTGGGCGGCCCTGCGGCATCGCCGTAGATGCTGCGGTTTCTGAAATCGTTCCAGAAATTATTATTATCGCTCATGCGCGCGTCCTTTCGGCTACGCGGCGCGAAATTATTTCCGCCGGACGCTTATTTGCGTTTTTCGATGGAAACGAATTCGCGCGCGACCGGCCCCGTGTAAAGCTGGCGCGGGCGGCCGATACGTTGCGTGGGCTCTTCAATCATTTCTTTCCACTGCGCAATCCAGCCGACGGTACGCGCCATGGCGAACAGAACCGTGAACATCGACGTGGGGAAGCCCATCGCCTTGAGGATAATGCCGGAGTAGAAATCGACGTTGGGATAAAGTTTTTTCTCGATGAAGTATTCGTCCTGCAGGGCGATTCTTTCAAGTTCCATGGCGATGTCGAGCAGCGGGTCTTTGATGTTCAGCTCTTTCAGAACTTCGTGGCAGGTTTCGCGCATGATTTTCGCGCGCGGGTCGAAGTTTTTGTAAACGCGGTGGCCAAAGCCCATCAGTCGGAAGCTGTCGTTTTTGTCCTTCGCGCGTTTGATGCATTCGGGGATGCGATCAACGGTGCCTATTTCTTCGAGCATTTTAAGAACCGCTTCGTTCGCGCCGCCGTGCGCCGGACCCCAGAGCGAAGCGATGCCGGAGGCGATGCAGGCGAACGGGTTTGCGCGCGAAGAGCCCGCAAGGCGTACCGTCGATGTCGATGCGTTTTGTTCGTGGTCGGCGTGCAGGATGAGAATGCGGTCCATGGCACGCGCGAGAATGGGGTTGATTTTGTAAGGCTCGCTCGGCACGGCGAACGTCATGTAGAGGAAGTTTTCCGCATAGCTGAGGTCGTTGCGCGGATACATGAAAGGCTGGCCGATGGAATATTTGTAAGTCATCGCCGCAATCGTCGGCATTTTCGCAATCAAGCGGAACGCGGCGATTTCGCGCTGGCGTTGGTCGTCGATGTTGAGAGAGTCGTGATAGAAAGCGGACAGCGCGCCAATCGTGCCGACCATGACGGCCATCGGGTGGCTGTCGCGGCGGAAACCGCGGAAGAAGAACTGCATCTGTTCGTGCACCATGGTGTGGTTGGTGACGATTTTGACGAATTCGTCTTTTTGCGCGGCATTCGGCAAATCACCGTTCAGCAGCAGATAGCAAACTTCGAGGAAGTCGCTTTTCTCGGCCAGCTCGGCAATCGAATAACCGCGGTGGAGCAACACGCCTTCATCGCCGTCGATGTAGGTGAGGCCGCTTTCGCATGCCGCAGTCGAAGTGAAGCCGGGGTCATAAGTGAACATGCCGGTTTCGGCATAAAGCTTGCGGATGTCGATGACACGCGGCCCCGTGCTGCCGTCGAGAACCGGAAATTCAAATTGTTTGCCGGTTTCGTTGTCGGTCAGGGTAACGGTTTTTTTGGATTGCGGCGCGGCGGCGGCGGAGTTTGTCATGATGCCTGATTTCCTGAGAAAAAGAAGAACGTCGGGAGAGAGCATAAATCTCTTTGTTTAATAATAGTTTAAGTCTCCGCGATTTCAATTCATCCTTTGCCGCGCTGCGCAAAAAAATATTCCCGCGCTTCTGTTAATTTGGTAGTATTTTGTTAACATAAATACCATAAGATATGAACGACATAAGGTAATAAGGGGTCACATGTCCGGAAAGCACAAAGCCGAATACGAGTTTTATCCCGCTGAAAGCAAGCACGAGGGCGATTGCCACCGTTATTCGGGCGTGGACCATAACGGCCTTAGCGACAAGGGGCTTGAATCTGTATCGCTGAACCAGAACCCCTATCAAAAAGAGAAATTCACGGCGACTTTTGTGTTTGATACGCCGGCTGACAAGCGCGCGCAGCGTATGGAAGCCGTTCTTGGCCTTTTGGACATCAACGGCGGTGTCAAGGCGGAGCCGAATTCACATGGCAATGCCTCCGGCTTCAGCGTGGCGGTTGAAAACGTCGCACAAAAAGATTTGATGAAACTCGTCGTCGCGCTCACGCATGACGCGCCCAAGGATGCACGCGGAGATTCATCGCATTACGCCGTTCTGGGGACGGAAGTCGCGGGACAGATTATCGCGGGTGAGCTGAAGCGGCTCGACCTCTCGCCAGTCGAGGCGGGGCTGGTTTCTATCAATACGGTCGGCATGTCGCAGGAAAGCGTTTTCCTCAAAGGGCTTGCCAAGCCGTCTGTTTATGTCGATGTGACGTTTGATGGTTATCCCACATCCCCCGTTGCCGCTATTCGCGAGAATGGCCAGATGACCGAACTAAAAGGCGCCGTTGCGTATGAAGTCCAGAGCGAAGTTGAATTGCGCAGCGGTCAGGCGCCGCGCGTGCTGCAGGCCATGAAAGATGCGGGTCTGCCCGCCAAACGTACCGAAGACGGGCAATATGTGATTGTTTCCGCGCCTGTGGACAGTGTGACGGGCGCGCTTAAAAACGCGGGGCTGGTGGCACCGGCTATTCACGATGCCGTGAAGTCGGCTGCCGATGCCGCGCATCCGGGTCAGCAGCAAATCAATGCGGATATCGCCGCCGAAGGCATGGAGCGTCTGCGCAAAATGGCGGAGCGTACGCAGGTCGCCAAACCGCCCGCGATGCAATAAAAGATAAAAAGCGAAGTAAAAAAGGCTGCCCTTTGCGGGGCAGCCTTTTTTATTGTGCCTGTAACGGCGGGGGCTTATGCAGCGCCCGGCGGTTTCGGCGCAGCGGCAGCGGCGGGGCGCTGGCGTGCGCTCACGTCGTCGTCGTTGGCGATGGCGCCGGATTTCAGCGTCTGCGGGAATGCGTCAACATCCACCACCGCACGGCGCAGGGTGTC
>DQGU01000004.1:4954-7931 GCA_003524565.1 Rhodospirillaceae bacterium | reverse complement strand
GCGAAATTCCCGCTCATCGGCGATGGTCTGGTCACCTGGCTTTGGGGCGGCTTCTCGGTCGATAACCCGACGCTGAACCGTTTCTTCGCGCTGCACTTCCTGCTGCCCTTCGTCATTCTGGGTGTTGTGTTCATCCACGTCTGGGCGCTGCACATCACGGGCTCCAACAACCCCGCGGGCGTCGAGCCGAAATCGGAAAAAGACACGCTGCCCTTCCACCCGTATTTCACGTCCAAAGACGGCTTCGCGCTGGTTGTGTTCCTGACGGTGTTTCTGGGTACGGTGTTCTTCGCGCCGCTCGCGCTCACCGAATTCGACCACTTCAAGGCTTATGACTCCATGGTCACGCCGCCGCATATCGTGCCGGAGTGGTACTTCCTGCCGTTCTACGCCATCCTGAAGTCTTTCGTGTACGACTTCACGGTTGTGCTGGCGCTGCTGGCGATGGGTGGTCTGCTGCTGGCTTTCCCCGCTGCCTATGTCTTTTTCAAGGGCGACAAGAAAAAACGCGACATGGCTTTCATGGGGCTCGGCGCGCTTTTGGGTGGTCTGGTTCTCATCACGTTGCTGGCGATTGCGACGACGCATCTGGAACAGCCCTCTGCCGCCGCTTACCTGAAGGTCGTCATCATCCCCGCGGCACTGCAAGGGGTTCTGGCGATGTTCGGCTCCATCCTTCTTCTGGTGGTGCTGCCGTGGATTGACTGCTCGCCCGTCAAATCGGCGCGCTATCGCCCGATTTACAAAAAATGCCTGCTGGTGCTGCTGATTTCGTTTATCACGCTGGGCTATACCGGCGCGCAGCTGCCCGAAGGCTGGCCGGTTATCGCCGGTCAGGTTGCGACGCTTTACTACTTCGCGCACTTCCTCGTTATTCTGCCGTATCTGGCGCGCAAGGAAAAAACCCTGCCCGTCCCGAACAGCATTAGCGAAGACCCCTGCTGCGCATCGAAAGGGAACTAATAATCATGTATAAAAAATCCCTCCCGCTCGTTCTGGCTGCTCTCGTTGCGTTCAGCGCCCCCGCGCCTGCCGCCGAAAGCGTTCAGCCGCCGAAACAGCATTGGCACCATCAGGGTGTTTTCGGCACCTATGACAAGGCTTCGCTGCAGCGCGGTTTTCAGGTGTATAAACAGGTCTGCTCCGCTTGCCACGGCATGAAGCTTCTGTCGTACCGCAACCTTGCCGGTCTTGGTTATAACGAAGACGAGATTAAGGCGATTGCCGCTGAATACACGGTTGTCGATGGCCCGAACGACGACGGCGACATGTTTGAACGTGCCGCGCGTCCTGCCGACCGCTTCAAAGCGCCCTTCGCGAATGACAAAGCCGCCCGCGCGGCCAACGGCGGTGCGTTGCCGCCCGACCTGTCGCTGGTCGTTAAGGCACGCCACAACCACGAAGATTATGTCTTTGCGCTGCTGACCGGTTATCAGAACCCGCCCGCTGGCGAAGAAGGTCTGCCCGGCATGTCGTGGAACAAATATTTTGCCGGCCATTGGATTTCGATGGCGCCGCCGCTGGTTGAAGGCGCGGTCAGCTATGCCGATGGCACCGACGCCAGCGTCGAGCAAATGGCCAAAGACGTGACCCAGTTTCTGGCATGGGCGGGCGAGCCGCACATGGAAGAGCGCAAGAAAATGGGTATCAAGGTTATGCTGTTCATGTTCGTTTTCGCCGGCATCATGCTGGCTGCGAAAAGAAAGGTCTGGGCCGCCGTCCATTAATGGACCTCGCCTTGCCTGACGCGCTTTTGCGCGTAAAAACAAGAACAGCGTATCAACGCGGAAAATAGAGACAAGTGTCGCGCCAGCCCCCCGAAAAGGGCATGGCGCGTCACGCACATTATTATTTTGAAAGGAGCTGCGACCACAGCCATGACGCCCGCCGAACTGCCAGACACGGGAATGAACGCCAGCGAAGTGCTTTTGCACATCGTGGGCGGCGTGTGCCTGCTGCTCTGGGGTGTCAGCATGGTCAGCACGGGGCTCAACCGCGCCTTCGGCGCGTCGCTGCGCCGCGTGATTTCTCATTCGACCAGCAACCGCTTCAAGGCGTTTGGCGTCGGCGTTTGCGTTGCGGCGCTGTTGCAATCCTCGACCGCGGCCAGTTTGATTGTCAGCTCCTTCGCGGCGCGCAATATCGTTACCATTTCGGGCGCGCTTGCCGTGATGCTGGGCGCAGACGTCGGCACGACGCTGGCGGCGCAGCTGCTGTCGCGCGACCTTGGCTGGCTGCTGCCTGTGCTGTTGACCGCGGGCTACATCGTCAACAAGACGATGGAAGAAAGCCAGTATAAACACGTCGGCCGCAGTCTGGTCGGCCTTGGCCTTATTCTGATTTCGCTCAGCATGATTAAAACCGTGGCCGCGCCGCTGGGGCAGTCCGAAGCGGTGCATGTGCTGATTGAACCCCTCAGCAGCCAGCCCATTCTGGCCATTTTGCTCGCGGCGCTTTTGACGTGGATTGTGCACTCCAGCCTCGGCATGATTCTGATTTTCATGTCTTTCGCCGCTGTCGGCACCATTCCGCTGCATCTGGGCTTCGCGCTGGTGCTGGGCGCCAATATCGGCGGGGCGATTGCGCCGGTTATCATGACACTGCGCGATATTCCGGCCGGGCGCCGCGTGCCGCTGGGCAACCTGCTTATCCGCTCCCTCGGCGTTTTGATATGCCTGCCGCTTTTGTCGCAGGTGGAACCGCTGGTTGCCGAATTTGACCCCGACCCTGCGCGCCAGCTGGTGAACTTCCACACGGCGTTCAACCTTGCGCTCGCGGTGCTGTTCATGCCGTTCATCGGGCCGCTGACGCGCCTGTCTGAAAAAATTCTGCCCGACCGCCCGCGCGAAGAAGACGAAAGCCTGCCGCGCTATCTCGACCCCACGGCGATTTCGACGCCTGCTGCGGCGCTCGCTTGCGTTGCGCGCGAAACGCTGCGTGTGTCCGATATTATCCAGGGCATGATGCGCGACACGCT
>DQGU01000004.1:0-4616 GCA_003524565.1 Rhodospirillaceae bacterium | reverse complement strand
CTTTATGAATCTATCAAAACCTATCTGGCGCGCCTGTCGAACCAGCCGCTCGAAAAACGCGACAGCCGCCGCTATATGCAGATTTTGACCTTCTCGACCAACCTTGAACACATCGGCGACATCATCGACAAGAGCCTGATGGAACTGGCGATGAAAAAAATCCGCAATCAGGATAACTTCTCGCGTCAGGGCTTTGGCGAAATTTCGGCGCTGCACGCCAAGGTCATGGACAGCATGGCACTGGCGCAGAACGTGTTCATGACCAGTGACGTTAAAATGGCGCGCCAGCTGTTCGAAGAAAAAGCCGTGCTGCGCAGTCAGGAAATGATGGCGTCGGAAAGCCACTTTAAACGCCTGCGCGACGGCGTGGCCGAAACGCTGGCAACCTCCAGCCTTCACCTCGACATCCTGCGCGATTTCCGCCGTATCAACAGCTATATCTCCCTCATCGCCTATCCCATTCTGGAAGAAGCGAAGGAGCTGAAGCCGACTCGCCTCAAACCGCAGGGCGAAAAGTCTAAACGCCGCCCGCGCCGCCGCCGGAAACCGGGCAGCAATCCGGCGCAAACGCCGCCGGAAACGGACGAAAAATCCTGATTAAACAATCGTTTGTTTAATTATTAACAAATCATGAAATAACGACTTAACGCCGTTAATCTTCCTTTAACGGCAAAGGGTGTATTCTGAAATCAGGAACACATTCTTTACCTTTGTGAATATGCTTCCTACGGAATTCTGAAGTTTGACCTTCATCTGTGCCTCCTCGTGATATCTTTCACCCCGCCCTTTCGAGGGCGGTTTTTTTTTGATGCCTGTTTCCATCCGCCGCGCGCTGCTTTAGTCTAAAGGCATGACAAAACGTACCCTCATCATGGCTGTTCACGGCGCGGGGCTGCAGGGCGCTTTTTTTGGCGCGCTGGCGCCGCATTTGCTGGACTTCGCGCTCAAGGCCGTGACCTTGCCGGGGCACGACGCGCGGCGCGGCGATGCGCTGCTCGTGGATATTCAGGCCATGGCCGCGTGGCTGACGCAGGAAATAGAGGCGCTGCCGGCGGAATATGACATTGTGCTGCTCGGCCATTCCATGGGCGCTTTGGCGGCGCTGGAGGCGGCGGCGCACCCGCGTGTGAAGGCCGCTGTTTTGCTGGGTGCGGCGGCTACTATGCCCGTACATGCCGATTTGTTGCAAACGGCGCGCGACAACCCTGCTGCTGCGGCGGAAATGGTTGCGAAATGGGGTGTTTTCCGCGGCCATGCGCAGGCCGATACGCTGCGCACCGTGCTTTTGAATATGATGGCCGCCGTGCCGTCCGCGGCCATCGGCAACGACCTTGCGGCCTGCGATGCCTATAAGGGGGCGGAAGCCGCAGCGGCGCGGGTGCAAAAGCCCGTGCTTGTGTTGGCGGCTGACAGTGACAAGATGACGCCGCTTGCGGGCGCGCAGGCGCTTGCCGATATGCTGCCGCAAAGCACCTTTGCGATTGCAGAGGGGGCGGGGCACATGTTTGCGGTTGAAAACCCGCTGGAATGTGCCAAGGAAATCAAAGCCTTTTTGCAAATTTGATTTTGAGCTGATTTCGGACTGATTTTGCTGCGCAGCGTTAAGATTTTCTCAAATATCTCCTGCTATGATGGAAAGAACAATCGACGAGACGCTATTTCCTGACACCGAAGGAGGAGATATCTATGGCCACAGCACATCTGTCCGCGCTGCAAAGAAAACACGAAGACCTTGAACACCGCATTCAGGATGAACTGAAACACGCGGCGCGGGACGAGGCGCAAATCAGACGCCTGAAAGAGCAAAAGCTCCATTTGAAAGAGCGAATAGAAAGGCTGCATGAGGACAGCGTGCATTAACCACGCCGTCTTTTGCCCAAGAAAAAAGCCCCCGCGGATGCGGGGGCTTTTTTGCGGCGCAGGGCAGTGATTAGCCGTTTGCGCGTGCATCGTCTTCGTCGTCCACACCCAAATCGTCGAGATCGTCGAGCGCGGGGGTTTTTGCCGTATCGGCAGCGTCCGCCGGCGTCGGTGCGGGGATGAAGGCCGGGGTTTCTTCCGCGGCGGTCTCTTCACCGAACGTCGGGATGGGTTTGCCTGCGGCTTTCGCTTCGCGCTGTACACGGCGCTGTGCGCGGCGCACGGCTTTTTCAAGCTCTTCACCCGTGCAAAGGCCGATGGACAGCGGGTCGGTCGGCTTCAGCGACGTCATCAGCGGGTGCGTTTTGTTGCGAATAGATTCAACCGTCGGCTTGGTCGAGCCGATGAGTTTTGCAATCTGCACGTCCGCCAGTTCCGGATAGCGTTTCAGCAGGTGCAAAACCGCATTCGGCTTTTCCGCGCGCTTGACGACGGGCGTATAGCGCGGGCCTTTCGCGCGGGCGCGCGGCTTGGGCAGGTCGGTCTTGACCATTTTCAGTTTGGCATTGCTGGTTTTTTCGCAGCGCGCGATTTCTTCGGCCGTCAGCTCGCCGTTCAGCACGGGGTTTGCGCCCATGATACCGGCGTTCACTTCGCCGTCGGCCAGCGCTTGAACTTCCAGCGGGTGCAAGCCGCAGAATTCGGCGATTTGGTCAAAGGTCAGGGTCGTGTTATCGACCAGCCACGACGCGGTGGCTTTGGGCATCAGGGGATAGGCCATGTGATAGTCTCCTTGCTTCTTAAATTCCGGCCCCAAACGGCGGATACAGTTCACACGCACGCGCCACTTGGGAAAAGCGGCGACGACTGAAACAGGTTCAATCGTTTTGGGAAAACGTGGCCATCATAAGCCAAAGTCGTTGAAAGTCCAGAGAATAATCCACAGCCCGCGCGGGCTGATGTTGCCTATCTTTCTGATTTAAAAGGATTTAAGCGTTGGCGGCGCGGGGCTTTGCCAGACCGCGGCGCGGGTTTTCTTCGGCCAGCGCGGCCAGCGCGGGTGGCTTGCCACCGATTTCGCAGAGCTTGGCGTGCATGAACTCAAGCGATTCGCGGTCAAGCATGGAGAAGGGGGTTATTTGCGGACTTGCTCCGCTGTGGCTGTTCTGGCTGATGAGCAAACGCCCGACGAAATCATAACTTTGATAAATGGTATTGAGTGGGGTGCCGATGCGTACAGTCAGAACGACATCGTCGCTCTTCTCGAATTTATATCGGTCGCTGGCAGCGTTGAAGTCCGGATTGAGGGCGGGGCTGCTCATCGTTTCATTTCTTTGGGCTTGAGGCCGTTGGGGCCGAAAGGCGAGGGGGTAAAGCCCTCCGCCACCGGCGCGGGGCCCGGATGCGCGACGAGGTCGCTGTGGCGCGTGTGCTGACGCATCAGCTGTTTCCACGCGCGCGTGTCTTGAATGAAGCGTGTTTCGAGCTTGTAGAGCGCAGTTTCTTCGCTCTCTACCGTCTTTTCGCGCGTTTTGGGCTGGCCGTTTTTATTCAGGCCGTTCGCGGTGAAATAGCCCATGCCGCCCAGAATATTGCGCAGGGTTTTTTCGGTTTTGATGTCGGTCGGGATGACAAGGCGGCGTTCCTGACCCAGCTTCGCGTCCGGGTTTTCCTTGGTGTAGAACACATGTCCGCCGCTGGTATGGTCATAGGCATAGCCGAGCTCGCGTGCGGCGCGGACGACTTCATGGTGTGTACGGGGAATGCCGGTCGTCATTATCTCACCTCGAAATCAAAAACAACTTCATCCGCTTTGACGTTATCCATCTGCAGGTACTCAAGAGCCAAGCTGCGCGACAGCGCGAAAATCTGCTCTCTATCCTCATGCTCGACGTTAAAGCCGGGCATATCATCGCTTGTGGCCAGGTAAACATTCTCCGGCTGGTGTTCGATGACGATGGTGATATGGCGCATAGCGGTTATCCAATGCTTAATCAGGAAATTATAATGCCATAAAATGGCAAAAGGGAGAAGAAAATGAAGCCCGAAGCCCCCCTAAAAAGCAATAAATGGAATGTTTTCAGGGCTTTTCGGCCGTATTGACCCGCAAAATAACCTTGCCGAAATGGGCGCCGGCCTCCAGATAGTCGTGCGCGGCCTGCGCTTCGGCAAGGCTGTAGATGCGGTCGATGACGGGTGTGATTCGCTTGCGGGCGATAAACGGCCAGACGTTTTTCTTGAGGGCCTTGGCGATTTTGCCCTTCGCCGCCGCGCTTTGCGGGCGCAGGGTGGAGCCTGTCATGACAAGGCGTTTGGACATGATTTGCAAAATATCCACCTCCGCGCTGCGGCCACGCTGCATGGCGATGCTGACATGCCGCCCTTCGGGCGAGAGAATTTTGAGATTCCGCGGAATATAATCCCCGCCGACCATATCAAGAATAACGTCAACGCCCTTGCCGCCGGTTTCGCGCAGGATTTCTGTATCGAACTCTTCGGTTTTGTAATTGATGGCCTTCGTCGCGCCCAGCTTCAGGCACGCCGCGCATTTTTCATCGCTGCCAGCCGTGACATAGACCTTCGCGCCAAAAGCGCGCGCCATTTGTATCGCGGTGGTGCCGATGCCGGAGGCGCCGCCGTGTATCAGCACGCGCTCGCCCTTTTGCAGGCCGCCGCGTTCGAATAAATTTGTCCAGACGGTGAAAAACGTTTCGGGGATACCGGCCGCGGCTATCCAGCCAAGGCTTTTGGGCAGG
>DQGU01000024.1:20197-20539 GCA_003524565.1 Rhodospirillaceae bacterium | reverse complement strand
AAAACAAATTTACTTTCTGTATCCGGTATCTATTCGCTTCATCCCGTTGCTGTTTTAAAAAAAGGTAGCTCCCCATGTCCCAGAAAAACTCCGCACCCGTTGCCATTACCCGCATCCTGAACACCAAGGTGCTTGCAAAACGTCTGATGGCGACCAGCGCAATGACACTGGCGGGGATTGTGGCCATGGCATCGTCTGCTTATGCGCTGGATGCAACCGCGCTGCCGACGGGCGGCACGTTCACTTCGGGTACGGGCGGCATTTCGACCACCGGAAATACTATGAACGTCACGACCAACCAGACGCGCACTGTCATGGACTGGGACAGCTTCAACATCGGCT
>DQGU01000024.1:19726-19977 GCA_003524565.1 Rhodospirillaceae bacterium | reverse complement strand
CTGGGACAGCTTCAACATCGGCTCGGCCGCTACTGTCAACGTCAACCAGTTCAACAGCTCTTCGACCACGGTCAACCGCGTGAACAGCGCGGCGGGCGACCCCACCCAAATCTACGGCAAGCTGAACAGCAACGGCAAAATCGTTATCCTTGACCCGAACGGCGTTTTCTTCGGCGCATCTGCCAAGGTCGATGTCGGCAGCCTTCTGGCCTCCACCGGTACGATGGATGCGGCCAGCATGGCCGAATTCG
>DQGU01000024.1:15363-19442 GCA_003524565.1 Rhodospirillaceae bacterium | reverse complement strand
TGTCCAATCTGGATGCGGTAGCAGGGGCGAAAATTGAAAACCTCAGCAACAATATCAGCGTCAAAAACAGCGGCCTTCTGGCCTTCGTCGCGCCCACGGTGCAAAACGCGGGCACGTTGACGGCGCAGCTGGGCAAAGTCGTGCTGGCATCCGGCAAGACGGTGACGGTTGACCTTTCGGGCGACGGTCTTATCACGCTTGCGGCTGACCAGCTGGATACATCGCTGGTTGAAAACAGCGGCACTATCAAAGCCAACGGCGGCACGGTTATCATGACCGCGGGCGCGGCCAAGAATGTGGTCGATAGCGTCGTGAACATGTCGGGTGTTGTGCAGGCGAATTACGTCAGCAACAAAAACGGCAAAATCGTCCTTGGCAGCAGCAGCACGGGCAAAGTGAACGTGACGGGCACGCTGGAGGCGAAACGCGATCAGAGCCTTTCCACCGGCAACGCAGGTACGGTTGAAATCAGCGCCAATGACGTGAATATCGCATCAAGCGCGATTATCGATGTGCGCCGCAGCGGTACGCTGGCTTCGGGCAACGGCGGTTCCATCAGCATCAATGCGCTAAACCGTCTGACTTTGGCGGGTGATTTGAAATTCGGCGGTGCTGGTCTTGGCAACGCGGGCAGCCTTTCGCTGCAGGCAAGCATCCTTGATATCCTGCGCAACATCAACATGGGCACGGGCGCGCTTAGCATCGCGGCGAATACCATCAACCTTGATGCCAAAATCAACGGCGGCATTCTCAATACCGCCCTCGGCCAGAGCGGTCTTAACGCGACGGCATCCGTCGTGAATGTCCTCAGCCCCAATGGCAGCATCCAGCAGGCGATTTATCTGGCGAAGAACGACGGTACGGCAAGCATTTTCGTCGCTGCCGGCAGCTATAGCGAAAACCTGACCGTGGGCAAAACCGTTTCCATTCAGGGGGCGGACGGCGCGAAAATCATCGGCGCATTGCTGCCGCTTTCCGACAGCATCGTGACGATTGCCGCAAACGGCGTCGCGTTCAAAGGTTTTGAAATTGTGGCGCTGGACGCTGCGGCACCGCTGAATGCCAAGCTTTATGCGATTTCCGCACAAGGTCTTTCCGGCCTTGATATCGCGGATAACACCATCACGGGCGGCGCGCTCAGCGGTATCCGCCTGCAAAACGTTACGGACAGCAAGGTTGAAAACAACAACCTGACCCTGTCGCTGACGGGCATTGACGTTTCGGGCGGCAACAACATCCAGCTGCTCGGCAACACCATTCTGGGCGCGAACAAGGGCATCAGCCTGACGGGCAGCAACTACGCCACCATTTCCGGCAACACGGTCGAAGGCGCGCTGCAGGCGGGTATTTTCGTCAATGGCACGCTCGGCTCTTCGCTGCTTGGCAACACGGTCAACGGCGCGCTGCTGGACGGTATCGTCGTCCAGTCCGCATCTGACAGCGATATCGAAGGCAACATCGTGAGCGGCTCCGCGCAGGATGGCATCTCGCTTTCGAATTCCAGTGATGTACGCATCACGGACAACACGACCAGCCTTAACCTGCGCAACGGTATCCGTGTGATTGACACTACGGATGTCGCGGTTTCCGGCAACAACGTTTCCGCCAGCGGCGGCAGCGGTATTTTCGTTGACCCCAGCTCCGGCAGCATCACGGGCAACACGGTCACCCTCGTCGCGGGCAGCGGTATCGAACTGGTGGACGGCTATGATTTCGAAATCAGCGGCAACACGGTTCTGGGTACCGGCCGCGACGGTATCGAAGTATCCGGCGGTACGAATGTCGATGTCACTGGCAACAACGTCGGCGTGACGGTACGCGACGGCATTTCCGTTACGGGCACGGATGGCTTTACGGTTGGCGGCAACATTGTCGGCCTGAACGGCGATGACGGCATCCAGCTGGATGCCGCGCAGAACGGCACGGTCAGCGGCAATACCATCCTCGGCACCACCGATAACGGTATCGAGGTTATCAACGCCGTCAACGCCTATATCCTTGCCAACAACGTCGGCCTGACGGGCAACGCGGGTATTCTGGCCAGCGGCGGCATGGGCGTCGGCATCTGGGGCAACACGGTTGCCCTGACGGGTGGCGACGGCATCGGCGCAACGGGCGTCGGCACGCTCAGCATTCTTGGCAACACCGTCGGCGGCACGGGCGACGATGGTATCGCGCTTGAAACGCTTGACGGCGCGGTTGTGGATGGCAACACCATCCTTGTGACCGCAGGCGACGGCATTTCTGCCGCCAGCAGCCAGAACCTTGCCATTACCAACAACAACATCGGCCTTGCCGGTGCAAATGGCCTGAGCCTTGACAACGTGACGGCGGCGGCAATTGCCGGCAACACGGTTGCAGGCACGACGGCGCACGGCATCGCTGCGGCAAACAGCGGCCTGCTGGCTATTTCCGGCAATACAGTTGGCCTGACGGGCGCGAATGGTATCGACCTTGATACGGTGGCGCTGGCGGCCGTGACCGACAACATCGTGCTGGGCACGGCGGGGCATGGTATTGCAGCGTTCGAATCCGGCCTGCTGCAAATCGCGGGCAACGACGTCGGCTTGACGGGCGGCAACGGCATCGACCTCAGCCGCGTGGCAGGCGTGCAGGTGAGCGATAACCTTGTCGGTGCAACCACCGGCCGCGGTATCAACCTGTCCGAAGGCTTTGGCGTATCCATCGATAACAACACGGTTCTGCTGACGGGTGACGACGGTATTGCCGTTGAACAATCCGCGCTGGTGACGGTTGAGGACAACAATGTCGGCCTCACGGGCGGCAATGGTATCAGCCTTGACGAAGTCGCGCTGGCCAATGTTTCCGGCAACCTGGTTGCGGGCACGACGGCACACGGTATCGCCGCGGCAAACGGTCTTGCTGTCAACATCGCGGGTAACACTGTCGGCCTGACGGGCGGCAACGGTATTGATGTTCAATCCAGCTTGCTGGGCGCTGTTGCGGATAACACGGTTCTGGGCACCACGGGTCACGGCATTGCCCTGACCGACGCGGCGCTGTTCAATGTTGCGGGCAACGACGTCGGCCTGACGGGCGGCAACGGCATCGACCTCAGCCGCGTGGCAGGCGTGCAGGTGACTGATAACCTTGTCGGTGCAACAACCGGCCGCGGCATTAACCTGTCCGAAGGTTTTGTTGTATCCATCGATAACAACACGGTTCTGCTGACGGGTGACGATGGCGTTGCCGTAGAAAAATCCGCGCTGGTTGAAATCAAAAACAACAACGTCGGCCTGAGCGCAGGTGACGGCGTGTCGGTTGACCAATCCGCCGCCGTAGCGGTGGAGGGGAACCTCATCGGCCTCGTGGCTCTCAACGGCGTGAACGTGACGGACAGCCTTGCAGTCGGTATCGACGGCAACACGGTTATCGGCTCCGGCCTCAATGGTATCAATGTCGATGCCGCAACGGGCAGCGTCACCAACAACAATGTTCTGCTGTCGGCTGAAAACGGCATCCGCGTTGCAAATTCGGTTGGCTATGACATCTCCGGCAACAATGTGGGCCTTTCGGGTCTGAACGGTATTCAGGCCGTCAACCTGCTGGGCGTCAGCATTCAGGACAACAACGTCGGCCTGAGCGCGCAAGATGGCATCAACGTCCAGAACGCAGCGGGCGCGGTTGTTTCCGGCAACCTTGTACTGCTGTCGGGTGACGATGGTATCGGCCTCGAAAATACGGTCGGTGCGCTTGTTGCGGGCAACGGCGTGATTGCCTCCGGCGATAACGGTATCGAGATTGAAAATACGGTCGGTACGCTGGTCACCCTGAACGGTGTCGCGCTCAGCGGCAACGACGGCATCAACATCCGCAACGCCGCCCTGACGGGCGTGGTTGCCAACGGTGTTGCGGCTTCGGGCGGCGATGGTATCGACCTCGAAAACGTTATCGGCACGGTTGTTGCGGGTAATGGCGTGATTGCATCGGGCGATAACGGTATCGAGATTGAAAATGCTGTCGGTACGCTGGTCACCTTGAACGGTGTCGCGCTCAGCGGCAACGACGGCATCAACATCCGCAACGCCGCCCTCACGGGCGTGGTTGCCAACGGTGTT
>DQGU01000024.1:14901-15070 GCA_003524565.1 Rhodospirillaceae bacterium | reverse complement strand
TATCGGCACGGTTGTTGCGGGTAACGGCGTGATTGCATCGGGCGATAACGGTATCGAAATCAGCAACGCTGTTGGTACGCTGGTCACCTTGAACGGTGTCGCGCTCAGCGGCAACGACGGCATCAACATCCGCAACGCCGCCCTGACGGGCGTGGTTGCCAACGGTGTT
>DQGU01000024.1:7903-14684 GCA_003524565.1 Rhodospirillaceae bacterium | reverse complement strand
ATCGGCACGGTTGTTGCGGGTAATGGCGTGATTGCATCGGGTGATAACGGTATCGAAGTCAGCCGCGGCATTGGTACATTGATTGCAGGCAACGCGGTTAATGGCGCGCTTGGCAACGGTATCGCGGTTGAAGAAAGCCTGTTTACGGGCATCATCGGCAACGCGGTGCGCAACATCGCGCAAGATGGTATCAGCCTCGACCTGACGGCGTTCTCGGCGATTGTCGGCAACGACATCGAAAACGGCGGCGGCGCGGGGATTTCGGTCACGAACAGCGCCTTCGCCTTCATCGCGGGCAACGACATCAGCAAATTCTATGACGGTATGCGCCTGTTCTACACGGCGGGCGTGGCGGCTGTCGGCAACGACATTCAGGACGTCGCCAACGACGGTATCCGCGTGGATTACAGCCTGATGACGGCGCTGGCGGGCAACAGCATCCGCAGCTTTGGCGATGACGGTATCGAAATTGCCAATTCCGCGCTGGTGGCTGTCGTGTTCAACGACATCGACGGCATGGGCGCGGGCAACGCGGGTATCCGCATCGGCACCAACGAAAACGGCGGTGGCGTGACGGATACGGCTTCGGGCAGCACGCTGGTGCTGATTGCAGCGAATACGGTGGCCAATAACGCCGTCGGCCTTGACGCAACGGCGCTGAATAACGGCTATCTGGATATCCGCGGCAACAGCTTCCTGAACAATACCACTGGCCTTTATGCGAAGAGCGGCGCGATTGACCTTTCGCATCAGTCCAACCTGTTCAAGGGCGGCAGCACGGCGATGATTTTCGACGGGGGGTACTATCCGTCCGCTGGCTACACCGGCCTGCGTCTTGTCGGCGATACCATCGGCACGACGGTATTTGAGGGCCAGACCGATTACTACATCGACCTGCGTAACGGCGCGTTCTTCGAGCCGGGCACGCCCACCATTATCGACGGCACGCTGGCGACCTATGACGGCGTTTCGGGCGGATTGATGAGCGCGGCGCAGTTGTTGGCGATTGAATCGAAAATCAACGACCACGATGACGATAACACGCTCGGCCAAATCTTCGCCGGCTATGCGCTGTTTGATGATAACCAAATCCTGCGCCGCTATCCGGCCAACAGCTACCGCAGCGGCCGCGCCGCGGTACTGGTGACGGGTCTGCCGCGCACGGGCATTGGCCGCGACATTACGCCGCGTCCGTTCTTCAACGTGCAGGACCTCGCCAATATCGCACCGGCAGCCGGCGGCGATACGGCAGAGGCGCTGGCAAACATGGAACCGGCGGCAGGTGAGGGCACCCAAAGCCCCATCGCCAAAGGTGCTTGCTGGAACAACATCGGCAGCGGCGGCGCGGTCAACCTTGACCTCGGCGAAGATGCTAGCAGCATTCTGGCAGACCAAGCGGCCTGCGGCGGTTAACATAAGCCAAAAGAAAACCCCCGGACTGTGTGCAAAATCACGCAGCCGGGGGTTTTCTTTGCCCGCAATATGCTATCCCCGCTGGATTTTTCGCCTGTAAAATTATAGTGTTACTCAACATTTGACCGCTTTTCGGGAATCTTTTCATGATACGTCGTCTTTTCGCTTTCACGGCCACGGCCGCATTCCTTTCTGTCATTGCGCCGCAATTTGCGCTGGCGCAGGCCGTGCCTAGCTCGGCGGAGCCGTCGCGTGCCGGCGGGCAAATCGCCCCGCAGCAAGCGCCCGGCCTGACGGAATTCAAAGGCAGCATCACCGCGCAAGGCAGCGCCGCGCAAGCGCCCGCAGGGGCGGACAAAGTTACGCTGACGCTGAAAGAAATCGTTATCGAAGGCGCATCGGTTTACGACGACGCTGCACTGTCCGCGGTTTATCAGGATAAAGTCGGCACCAAAATCACGCTGGCCGATGTGTATGACATCGCCGCGCAGCTGACCGCGAAATACCGCAACGAAGGCTACATCCTGACGCAGGTCGTCATTCCGCCGCAAACGATTGACGGCGGCACGGTGCGCATGCGCGTGGTCGAGGGCTTCGTCGATAAAGTTTCCGTCGAAGGCGGCATGGGCGTCGATACCGCGTTCCTGCAGGGCTATGCCAAAAAAATCAACGCCAGCAAGCCGCTGAACTCCAAAACGCTGGAGCGTTATATCCTTCTCATCAACGACCTGCCGGGCATGTCCGCGCGTGCGGTTCTCTCGCCCTCGCCGAATGTGGTCGGCGCGTCCGATGTCACGATTTTTGTGGAACGCAAAGCCTACGACGCGTTCTTCCAGATTGATAACCGCGGCAGCCGCTTCCTCGGCCCGCTGCAGGTCAACGCCGGCGGCCGCCTCAACAACATGTTCGGCCTTTACGAAGGGCTCAGCTTCCAGTTTGTCACCGCGCCCGACGGCTGGCCGGACCGTGAACTGGATTTTGGCTCCGTTGCCTGGTCGCAGCCGATAAACCACGAAGGCACGCGCGTGAGCGTGGGCTACAGCATCACCTCGACCGAGCCGGGCTACAGCCTGACGCCGTTCGATATCGAAGGCCTCGCACGCTCCGCCAATATCGAGGTCATGCATCCCTTCATCCGCACGCGCCAGCAAAACCTCTACGGTACGCTGCGCTTCAACTACATCGATACGGAACGCAACGACAACCTCGGCCTTGGCAAAACCGAAGACCGCCTGCGCGTGCTGCGCCTTGCGGGGACGTACCAGTTCACCGACGGCTTCCTCGGCCTCAACACCGTGAATGCGGAGCTGAGCAAGGGTATCGACATCCTCAACATGAAGGAAAAAGACAGCCTGAACCCGACGCGCGAGCGCGGGGAGCCTGAATTTTTCAAAGCAACCATGGAAATCTCCCGCATCCAGCGTGTGACGAACATGATTGAGCTTTTCGGCTCCGTGCAGGGGCAGAAATCCGCGCATAAACTGCTGGCGTCCGAAGAATTCGGCGTGGGCGGCATCAATTACGGCAGCGCCTATAACAACTCCGAAATCACGGGCGAAGACGGTGTTGCAGGCCGCGTTGAACTGCGCCTCAACAACCCCGTGCGTGTGCCGGTGAATTTCAGCCAGGTGTATGGCTTCTACGACATCGGCAAGGTATGGGACAACGACAGCACGGTTGTCAAAGACCGCCAGCGCTCCATCGCTTCCGCCGGTCTCGGCCTGCGCGTAAACTTGAACGACAATCTGGCCGGCACCTTCGAAGCCGCCATGCCGCTGACGCGCACCGTGGAAACCGAAGGCGACAAAGACCTCCGCCTCTTCGGCTCGCTCACCGCCCGTTTCTAATCACGGCGAGACGCCAAAACAAAAAGCCGGACGTAAACGTCCGGCTTTTTGTTTGTTAAACCTAGTATATAGATTTAGTTACAAGATAAGCGCTTCCTAATTAATACTCTGGATAAGCTGCATGCGCCTTCTCAAAGTCGATTAATTTTGAAACTTCATCTAGTAAAACGGTGAAAGAATGGCTTGGAGACTGGCCTAAATGGGGAGCTTGGGGGAGTGTAAGGCCTGTTCTTGATAGGCTCCCGCATATCACGCTTACATGCTCGGTCGTCGGAAAGCAACTGGGTACCAATGACTCCATGGTTGCAGACCAAGCGTTTGGTTTAACCGTCCCCCAAAAAGAGGCACTGTCTTTTTCTGCGGCATCTTGGAAATGCCTAAAAAAACGAAGGTAGGTGCCTATTACTAATATTTCATCTCTGGTTAGAGAAGAAAGGATGTTTATATGCTTATGAAAGTTATCAAGAGTAAGGCTACGATTTTTTATGCCTCCGGCAAATGCCTGAGCCAACAGGTCTAAGTTTGCGCGTGCCGCACCTTTCGCTGCGCAATTCGCGTATAAGTAGATAGTTCCGATGAGTTCATCTTTTTGAATATCTTCATAAGATACTGCATCGTTCTCTTGGATTCTCTTGAGTAAGATGTCGCGTGCTTCTTGCTGTCTGTTTTTCTCAAAAGATGAAAGAGCGTGGCTAACTAAAGCTACGCCGGGTAACCCCATAGCTGAGAGTATTTCTTGAATTGCTGTTGAGATATACGGAGGTGCCTTTGTAAGCATAGAAAAACCTCAATTGAGATTAAGCTAATGGTTTGGTCATATTCTTTCAGGAGATGGAGATTGGAGCGGGTGAAGGGATTATAACAAGCCACTACAAATAAACAACATTTTTTGCTACAATGACCCACACAGAACCTACACAGGTACGGCAGATCAATCACTTACGCCGCCAATCTGCACAGTTTCTGCACAGTGGGAAGCGGAGAAATGAGTTTCATCCTCGATAAAGAGCAGATCAAACCCGGCCTTATCATCTTCCGACGCGGTGACGTCGGGCACGACCAGTATTACTGCCGGATCAGAATCCAGAACGAAGACCGCTACAAGACAATCTCGCTGCGGACGGCAGACCGGCAGACGGCGCGGGACCGCGCGATGGACGAGTATGCCGATATCCGTTTTCGTGTGAAACACGATGTTCCCGTATTCAACCGCCCCTTCTCGCAGGTGGCGGAGGAATATGCCGACGCCCAACAGCGGCGCGCCAACGCGGGCGAGGTCAGCCAAGCCCGCTGCAAAAATATCAGAAGCAAAATCGACGGGCCTCTCAAGGCTTATGTCGGCAGCACACAGATTCATCTGGTCACGCAAGACCGCTGGTCGGAATATCCGCTGTGGCGACGCGAAAACGGCGAAGGCCGTCGCAAGAGCGTCATCAGCGATTCCACTATCCGCATCGAAATGACCATTTTCGCAGCCATCATGAACTTTGCGATCAGCAAGCGGTATGTTCCCGCCCATCACCGATTTGAAGGCATGCCGAAGCTCAAATCGAACCGCCGCGACGAGTTCACGCTTGAGGAATACCGCAAGCTGCACACCAAAGGCCGCAAGTGGATGAAGGAGGCGACCACGCCGCAAGGCGTCTGGTATCGCCAAGTCTGCTACAATTTCATTCTCATCATGTGCAACACGGGGATGCGCCCGCCAGAAGCGAAGAACCTACGCTGGCGGGACATCACCACCGCAAAAGACAAAGACGGACAGGAAATCCTTGTCCTCTACGTTCAGGGCAAGGGCAAAACCCGCAAGCTGATTGCCCCGATCAGTGTCGGGAAATACCTCGACCGCATCCGCGAGCTTTCCAAGGCAACCAAGCCGGACGACCATGTCTTTACGATTATCAACGGCAAACCGGCAAAATGGCTCTATCGAGACACCGTCGAGGAGTTATTGAAATACACCGACCTTCGCGAGGGGCCGAGCGGCATTCCCCGCACGACCTATTGCTTCCGCCATACCTACGCCACGCTCCGGCTCTCCGCCGGGGTGGACGTCTATATCCTCGCCCAGCAAATGGGCACCTCCGTTAAGATGATCGAGCAGCACTACGGGCATGTGAACACCATCAAACATGCCGACCGCGTGCTTATGGGCATCGGCGGATGGGATGCGATGCATGCCGAAATGAACGCCGAAATCGACGAGCTGGAAGCCAAGGCTAAAGAGGTGCAGTCCATCAAAGCCAAGCAGACGGAAAAGCCGAACCGCCCCAAACGCTAGCGCGCATCGTACCAGCCATCGAGTTCGATGGCCGATGCAACAGGGCTATGCGTTTCTGCCGGAGGTCACGACGCGCCGCTGGCGCTTCCCGGTCGTGGAGTCCGGCCAAGCGGGCACGAGAAAAAGGCGCGCCGAGCTTCAAGCGCCCCCGTGATCGCGTCTTTCCGCGAAGACTTGCCTCAGCCGCTGGCGAACCAGAGGCAAGGGATAGCGGAGCCTGCCTTCATGCAGGCCACCCTTACCCCAAAATCGCTATATCTCAGGATATGCCGCTGACCTCTTGAACCGCCACTCACGCTTTGCAGGCGTGGGCTTGTTCTCGGCTCCGTCCTGAATCCCCTTGTCTTGTTTGCATCCCCATCGGGCAGCGTCATGCCCCCTGCCATGCGCGGGCGCTCATGGCGTCAACAGGAAGCCTCGGCTCCCCCGTCCGCAGGCGTCCGGTCCCCCCAATTTTCCTGTGTGACGCCGCGCCATCGCGCCTGGCTCTCCGTGGGCACGCCCGAAAGGGAAATGCAAACCAAGGAGAAAAGACATGACGAAAAAATCCGAAATCAAAGTGCCCGCGCTGATTGCGTGGCACGTCAGAGAAGCCAAAGGCGGTAAATCCTACTGGACGCGCATCGGGGCGGCTTGGCCCCACCAGAACGGCGACGGCCATACCCTGCAACTTGACCTCTATCCGCTGGACGGTCGCATTGTTCTGCTCCCCCCGAAAGCCGACGAAGCGGCGGAAGGCGGTGCAGCATGACCCGCAGCCAGCGCCTCTCCAGTGGGCTTAACAGCATCTTTGACCACGTCAGCTTTATGCTCGACAACTACGATAGCATCACCGGCGACGCCCGCCGCGACCTCCAAGAGGTGCTCTACATCGTCGGTGCGGCTCAGGACGAAGCCGCCCAACTTCCCATCGCAGAGGGAGGTGCAGCATGAGCCGCCTCTGCAAACGCTATACGGAGCATCACGAAACCGTCTGGAACGGCGTGACCATTTCCATCAGCTACGAACCGCGCTGGCTCAGCCTTGCCGACGACTACGGCCTCGACACGGCCCACCTCGAAATCGAGGCCATTGCGCCAGAGCGCGCGCCGCTTCCCATCACGGAAACCGGCTACCGCTCGCACTTCACGACGGCAAATGCCGTCGCCGCCATGGGCGGGCCGGTGGCCCTTGTGCGCACATGGCTCGACGAGGAAGCGGCCTCGTCGGACTGGCGGCAGCACGAGGCCGCCGCCCCCCC
>DQGU01000024.1:0-7674 GCA_003524565.1 Rhodospirillaceae bacterium | reverse complement strand
GCGGCAGCCCGAGGCCGCCGCCCGCCAGCTCACCCTTTTTTGAGGGTGATGCTGGCCAAAACCTATTGTCTGTCGAGGCGCCGGTAATATCGGCGCTGGTTGGTAACGGTGTCGGTCATGCAGAAGCAATCCGCAAGAGCGTCAACGCTTTGGAGAACGCCCAGCAATGCATAGGCGTTGAACGGATTACCCGCTCCCGTTTCATAATGATTTACGTAATTGGCCATGATGGACGGCCCATGATGGTTTTGTAGATCAGCGATCTGTTGCGCGGACAAAACGCAGCGCCCTGCCGCCTGATAGAGCGAAACCGCCGACGTGATTGCATCCACATAGGTGGACAAGGTGCGCTTGTCGCCCCGCGTCGCGTAGTCGGGCGGCACCGGGACTTCCAGACGGGTGATAATTTGGCCGAGCTTGTATTCGAGATACTGGCGCACAATCGGCTCGCCAATATCGACCTGCCCAGCATTCAGATACTGCTCGGCCTGCGCCTTCAAACGATCTGCTTGCTGGGCCGCGATCATTAGCCGACCACGAGGAGGCATACCTTGCAGTTTCTGATGGTGCCATTCTGTGGTGCCGTTGAGCCGGTCGAAATACTTTTCGAGGCTCGTGTCGTGGCTGAGGATGATGAACTGTAGCCCGCCGGGCAGCCCGTTTGGTGCCCCAAAGCGCAGCTTCGTCCTGATCGTATCCATGAGGCTGAACTGATGTCCGGCATCGAAGCTTGAGGTGACATCGTCCAGCACCATGAAGCGCGGAACGCCTTGGTGCCGAGTCGCCGCCGCCATGAAAATGGAGGCCGCCACCGCATTGCGGTAGCTCTCCGACAAAAGCGCCCGTGCGCTTTGGTCTTGAAGCCCGAAGAAATCGGCGAGCTTCAAGTCCACCTGTTCAGTGTTTTGCGCCCGGTTCAACGTCGGACGCACATCCGGTCCGCCCCGCATCAGATACCCAAAAAGCTCCTGACAACTGGCTTGAATATCTGTGATGCGCGCATTGGCGAGCGCACCTTCTGCCGTTGCGAACTGCCCTGCGACGTTCGTGATGAACGTCTTCCAGCGATTGAGCTTCGCCAGTTTGGCGCGCTTCGTCGCCAGCGCCGGAAGGGCGTCTTCATATTCCTTCATCGCATCGCGGAACTGTTTCGCCTGCCCGAGGATGCGGGTGACGGCCACCAGTGAGGGCGGCAGGCTGGCTTGCAGTCTCCCAATCTCGGCTGTTGCCGCCGCGAGTGCTTCAGCCCGTTTGGTTTCAAGCGCGACGAGGGCATCCCTTGCGCGCTCCACGTCTGCCGTGGAAACCGACGACTGGCGCGCCGCCAGCGTCATAATCGGCGCAATACGATCAGCGGCGGCGACGCCAAGGCTCGCATACTCTTCAAGCTGGCGCAGCTTAGCGATGCACCCAGCGGCCTGAATCTGCCGTTTTAGCTCCACGTCGAGCTGTTCGGCCTCGTCATACAGGGCGATCTTCGCTTCCAGTTGGTCTTGAAGCGGCCCGTCGCCCGGCTTTTCACAGACGGGGCACATCGTCGGATCGTGCCAGTCCTCGCCCGTTACCACCGACAACGCGTCTTTCAACAAGGCATGGAGACTCGCGGCACCGACTTTCCGCATCGCGTCGTCGCGCGCCTTCGCCGCTGCCACAAGGGCCTCAATTTCAGCAACTTCCGCCGCCGACACCTGCAACGCCCCCAGCGTCGTCGCGGTGTTATTGAGGTCGTCGAGGGTCTTGCGGGCCGCGCCGCCTTCTTCCTGATCGACGATTTTCTCGGCAGCCTCGAAGTCGAGGTCCATCACCGAAATATCGGTGAGAAGCGGTGCGAAGAGCGAAATGCCCGCCAGTCCCGCCGTTACCTGCGCTTTCAGCGCGGCAGTATCTGTAATCTGGCCGCCCGCCGCGCCGGATACTTCCTGATACGCCGTCAGAACGCGCTGCTCGACGGCACCGAGCGCGCGGTTCTCGGCTGTCACTTCCGTTTCAAGGCCGGAAAGCCCGAGGTCGCTGTTGATATTCCGGGTATTCTTGGCCCCGTCGAGCGCCTGCCGGAGCTGGGAATACCGGCTCATACCTACCAGCGAGGCGAAGGAGCGCCCGCGATCCAATGCGGAACAATCCACGAAGGACGCGAAGCGCGGGTAATCGACCAGCACGAAATCCTCGCAAAGGCTGGCGAGAAAGCCGTCCGGATCGGCGTGGCCGGACGGAGAGGTGACAACCCTGCCGCCCGCCGTCGTCCGCGTGACGGTGACCGACACATCGGCTGTTCCGTCATCGCTCTTGAAGACGAGTGCGACCGTGGCCTGTTGGCCCGGATGGAACTTGTTGACGATGTAGCTTCCGCCCTGTTCGGCGTCCTGCATGTCTTGGAGACGCGGCACGGTACCGTGCAGGGCAAAATACAGCGCTTCAAAAACCGAGCTTTTGCCGACGCCGTTAGGGGCGTGGATTGAATTGACGGCGTCGTGCCTGAATTTCAGAACGAGAGGATCGCCGTCATTGTTGATGCCACGGAAACCCTCGATGGCGGCGGAGGCCAGAAAATACCGGCTCATTCCGCAGGCTCCTCCGGCAAGCCATCAAGTTCGGCAAGGACTGCACGATTAAATTCCTGCACCGCCTGCCGGGTGCGGGTGGCGTCGCCGTCCCGAGCCAGAAGCGCCAGATTGTCGAAAAGGATGCGCGCGCAATCGGCGTCTATGCGCTCCGCCTCCGCTCGAAAACGGGCAAGATTGTCCGAAAATGACAATGCTGGATCAAAATCCATACGTCCCCCCCCAATACCGCGCCGTCACAGATACGCGGGCAGTTTCGCTTTCCACTCGCTCATCAGAATTAAGGTGCCTTCAACAGTCTCGCCGTTGTTTACCAGTTCTAGCTCGCCCACCGGCGTGGCCTCGTCCCAACGGAAGTGGTCCGAAAGAAATGCGAGTGCTTCGCGCTTGTAGGCCGTATCGAGATTGTCGAGTTGGTCGCCCTTGGTTTCGAGAACTGTGATTTTCTTTTCCTCGCCGTCGCGCTGCACGGCGAAGATGAAATCCGGATAGATTTTGGCCTTCTTCCATCCCTGAAGGCCGTATTGCGTTCGTGCGACGTTTCGATGCCACCACGACAGAGTCTTCTCGCCGTCGAGATAGACAGCCACATCCCGCTCATCGCTGTTCAGCTCGTTCTCATAGACCGGCGCGAACAGGCTCTTTTCGAGCGGGCCGCCCGCACGGTTCAGGAGCTGGCGTCCATCCTCAGGTTCGGCTGTTTCCACGCTAAACGGCATCCGCCAGTTGCGGCCATCGAGTCGCAGCCGGAACTGAATGCGTCCCGCAGCCACTTCGGCCTTGAACAGCGCTTCGGCACGCGCGTTGCGCGCTGTATCGAGGCCCTTGCGAAGCTCTTCCGCGATAAGGCTCGATAGTTGCCCGAGCTTGGCGTCATCGAAGCCGCGCGCCCGAAGGGCAGCCATCGTCGCTCCGACAATTTCGCGCCCGACGAAGGGATTGGGCACGATATCAGAGATCATCCGGACGGCATGCGCCGGATCAAAGGCGAGGATTTCCGTGTTCGCGGCAACCGTTTCGCCGACGAACAGCTCATCTCCGTCCTCCGAGAGACTGATGCGCTGTAGCTGGCTTTCTGCTGCTTGCGCATTTTCGGGGATGCGTTCCGCGATTTCTTGCGGATCGAAGCCGCGCCAGTCGATAGCCGAGAGAACATCGGTTTCGTAGTCGAGGTCGCGAGCATCCTCGCCATCCACAACCATGACCTTTGGCAGATAGATTTCCGTAGTCGCGAAGGCCGGGCGGCGCTTGATGCTGCGGGAGACTTTCCCCGCCGCGCTCTTGTCGTCCTGCGTGACACGCAAGACCAGATCGCCGAGGCCGTCTTGTTCCAAGCCGTCTTTGATCGCGCCGACGACAGTGGCGGTGTCGGCATGATGGGTGATGACGTGGCACTCGTCCAGCGCATCAACGCCCGTCTTGAGCGCGCCGGGCTGTCGGAGGATGCGTCCGACAAGCTGCGTCATGGCTTTGAGATTGGCGCTCGCCGCAAGGCTGCACAGCACATAGGCGAAAGGACAGTCCCAGCCTTCTTGGAGGGCTTGCTTGGTGATAATCGCCCGCACCCGATTGGTGGGCGATAAAAGGTCTTGGTTTTCGGGATCGTTGAGATCGTTCTGCTGCGCGGTTTTAATGGCGATTTCCGCCTGATCGAAACCCGCCGTCAGGAGCCAGTCCTTCACGTCATCGGCGTGGATATGCCCGCTTTCGCGCTGATCTGCGCCTGTGCGCTCGACCTGAATCAGCATGATGGGGCGAATGTATCTGCCCGTGTCCGCGCGAAACTGACGGGCTTCGGCATCAAGCGCGTTGAGTTTGGCCAGCGCCGCGTTGAGCGTCGCCTTCCAGTCATTGCCCTGCCGGGGATCGAGATTGAGCGGCATCTTAATCATGCCTTCCCGATCAAGCTCGCGCCCCGTGACTTCCACCAGCACGTTGGCATACCGGCCCTCACGCGGATTGCGCCCGCCGCGCGGCTGCACATCCTGCGGCGTGGCCGTCAGCTCCAACACAAAACACGGGTTGAAGCCGTAGAGCGTTCCGAACGCCAAATCGGAAATAGCACGGTGCCCTTCGTCCATAACGACCACAGGGCGGATGACCCGAAGCGCGTTGCCGAGGGAATCCTTCACCATCGGGAACATACCCGTATAGGCGGAGAGGTTCGGCGTGCGGTCGATGGCGGCCTGATGCGCCTGTTGTTCTCCTTCGGGCGGGAAGAAGCCGTGCACATCGCCCCGGTCCTGAAACATCTTCAGGGAATCCTGCGTCTCGCGGTTCGCGGATTGCAGCATCAGCAACATGACGCAGAGGTTGGTTTCCACGTCCCGCGCATCGAGCCGGTCGGTCTTCTCCATGATCTTCACGCGCCCCGCCGCCGCACGGTCGAGCGCTTGGCGATAGGGATGCTGACGATCTTTCAGGCGCTTGAGCGTCTGCGTATAAATCGCCTCGTTCGGCACGATCCACAGGACGAAGCCGGTGTTGCGGTCGAGATAACGGCCCATCACCCGCGATACGGCGGAAACAGCAAGCCACGTCTTGCCGCCGCCTGTCGGCACTTTTAGCACCGCATTGGGCACAGGACGCTCGCAGCCGTCCATGCGAGGCGAGAACGGAATGGCAGCGCGGGAAGCGGGCAGTTTACCTGCCGCTTTCAGCGCTTCCCAAGCCTCTTTGGCGAAGTCCGGTATGGCGAGGCCGAGGTCGGGGTCTTGCGCCGCAAGCGCCGCCACCTTGTCCGCGCGCACCTTCTTTTCCTTCAAGAGGTCGAGATAGGCGTCAAGCGTCGAGAGTACGCGGTCTTGATAGTCGAGCTGGCGATACATGCATCAGCTCCGATCTATCCGGTAGAGCGCGAAGGGCAGCGGCACGAACTCCACAGGGACGTTATGTTCCGCCAGCATCTTCTGGCTCACGAAGCGCGCCGGAGCGAAGACGAGGTGCCGCTTGCCCGGATCGGACGCGGCGAACGCCTTGGCGCGCGCCAGCGTCAGCGCGGCCTCTGGCGACTTCAGCCAGTCGAGATCGGGCTTGTAGATCAGCCAAACGTGCTGGCCTTCTGTCGCGCCGAGATAGAAGTCATCCTCCCGTACCGCAGCGGGATCGAGCGCGTGGTTGGTGGCCATGTGAAACAGGGCTGCGCTAAGACCGGCATAGGGCGGCAGGGTTTCACCGCTCAGAACCTTGTCCAGCTCGACGGGATCGCCGAGTGTGCAATAGGTAAAAGTGCCCCCAAGCCCTGCTGCGCGTTCCGTCACCGTCTTTTCGCCGGTCACGATCAATTCGCCGTCTTTCACTTCCTTCTTAATTCGGTCGTATTCATGGCCGTGCAGGTTTTCGATAGCCTCCACCTTGTGCACCAGATCGCCGCTGTTGCTAAGCGTGCGCCAATTCAGCCGCTCGCGCAGTAGTTCGGTCTTCTGCGTACCCTTGAAATCATAGCCGTTGATGACGCGCCGGACGCGTTCTGCGGTCAGGCGGTCGGCATAATCTTCCATTTCCACGAGGATGAAGCGGCGGGTGCCACCGTCGCGCTTGTTGGCTTCGAGAACAGCATGTGCAGTTGTCCCGGAACCGGAAAAAGAATCCAAAATGAGGGCGTCTCGGTCAGCCCCGATTGCCAAAATACGCTCTATCAAAGGAACCGGCTTCGGATAGTCGAACTTCATCCCGGTCCCTGACATGATGGCCTTCAGAATCTTGTTTGCACCATCGGTAGAAAGCTCGGGTCCAGTCCAAAAGCTCTTGCTTTTCGACGTACGTTCAGCGCCTTCACCTTCATCCTCATCGTTTTCATCGATGTCGTCGATTTCATCCTCGTCGTCTGAGGACGGCTCTCCTAATTGGGCGTCCGGATTGAGATAGACCCTGTAGCTGGCTCCCGGTGCGCCATTACCATTCCGTAGTTCGATGATCCCTAAGTTGGCACCGACCTTCTTTTTGCCCCAACGCCAGCAGCCCTCAGTTCCATCTTTTTTTAATGGCAGCACTTCCACATCCGAGGGACTCTGCCGTTCTAGTGACGCATCGCCATTCTCAGCATTGAAGAAAATTGGATAAAATAGCTTAGGACGCAACTCTCGCGTATCTGCGCCGCCGCGTTTACGCAGATCGCGTAGCGCATACTTTTCACCGCGATTATCAGCATGTTTGTATTCTTTGAGCTGTTCTTCACTCAGGGGCAGCCCTCTCGCTGTGAAATTCCCTTTGTCAAAAACAACAACATACTCGTGTGCTCGCGCGAAATTCTTCTTATCGTTACGCCCCTTGAGGTTATTGACAACCGGAATGACGGCTGTTGGTTCGCGCGAAAAAATATCGGACAGCAGTCTAATCAAGGCGCTGAGTTCGTTATCATCGATACTAACGAACATGGCTCCGTTTTCCGACAGCAACTCGTGCAGGAGGCGAAGGCGCGGCCACATCATGGCGCACCATTTGTCATGCCGCAGTCCGTCCTCAATGCCGATGGGGTTGGATTCCAGCCACTCCCGGATCATCGGAGCATTGACGTTATCATTGTAGCACCAGCCTTCGTTGCCGGTGTTGTACGGCGGGTCGATGAAGATGCAGTCCACCTTGCCTGCGTAGAGCGGCAAGAGCGCCTTCAACGCATGCAGGTTGTCGCCGTGGACGATCAGATTGCCGTCGAGCGCGACGGGGCCAATGCCTTTGGTTTCGTCGGGCACGAGCGGGCGGAAGGGCACCGCCAGATGGTGATTGTAGACAAACTCTTTGCCCTTGAAACTCAGCTCCGTCATGCCCGCCCCTTCGTGTTCAGTCCTGAATATCGCTCGACTTTAATGTCTCCCGCCCGCTTGCGCGCTTGGGCGATGTCGTAGCTGTTCTGCATCCGCATCAGCGTCTCCATGGAAACGCCAAACGCCTTCTCGATCCGGAGCGCCATTTCCGGCGATAGATGCGCCCGCTCGTTGAGCAGCGCAGATAGCGCAGGCCGTGTCACGCCGAGCACTTCGGCGGCATCCGTCACGGACAGGCCGTGCGGTTTCAGCACTTCATGCTTCACGAAGCCGCCCGGATGGGCGGGTTCCTTTAGCCGAACATCGGCCTGATTTGGCATGTGCGGTATCCGGTTGAATTGCCCCTTGAA
>DQGU01000046.1 GCA_003524565.1 Rhodospirillaceae bacterium | reverse complement strand
GCCGCATAAAGTGCGGCGGCTGAAAAAAGCCGCATATAAAATGAGGCGGCTGAAAAAAACTGCATAAAACGCAGGTTTTTTGCTTTATTGCCTGTAATAAAACCCGGTGCTACGCTGGCACCGGGTTTTATTTCGAGCTGGATGGGAGGGCTTTGCCATGCGCCTGCTGGGTTATTTTCTGGGTTTTGTGTTTTTTATGGCCACGCTGCCCGCGGTTTTTGCAAACGAGGCCGCAAAACCGCCCGTCGATACCAGCGCCTTTTACAAACCCGGCATGGGGCCTTACAAAGATATATCCAAGTTTGACGGACAGCTGAGCATGCCCGGCCGCCGCAGCGCGCTGCAATACCGCGCGACGTTCAGCCGCAGCGCCCGCGCCATGCCCGTTATCGTCTGGTCGCATGGCGCGTTCGGCAGCCATACCGCCTATGTGCCGCTGGCGGAATATTGGGCCAGCCATGGCTATCTGGTACTGCAGCCCACGCACAGCGATTCCATGCGCGAAGGCACCATGCCGAACATCAAAAACCCGCTGGTGTTCAAAGACTGGGACGACCGCCCGCGCGAGGTTTCGTACCTGATTGACCAGCTGCAAAATCTTGAAACCCTTATCCCCCCTCTCAAGGGACGCGTCGATGGCAGCAAAATCGGCATCGGCGGACATTCGTTCGGCGCGCATACGGCGCAGCTTCTGGCCGGCATGCAGGTCAAGCGCCTGCTGGGCGGCGGCGAGCGTTATGATTTCCACGAAAAGCGCGCGCAGGCTTTTGTCATCGTCTCCCCGCAGGGTACCAGCAAACAGGTGGACGCCGCGGCGCTGGCCAAAATAGACGCGCCGTTTTTAATGATTACCGGCACCAACGACAGCGCCGCAAATAACGACAAAGATTACAAATGGCGGATGGAAGCCTGGAACGGCGCGCCCGCAGGCCCTGACCGCTATCTTTTGCTGATGGACGGCGCCTATCACGGCTTTGGCGGCATTTCGGGCACGGTACGGTTCACCGGCGCAGGCCCCACCGATGCGAACGAAGTCGATGCCGTGCGCGGCAGCGCGCTGGCGATGTTCGACGCCAAGCTGCGCGGCGACGCCGCGGCGGAAAACTGGATGAAAAACGGCACCATCAGCGGCGCCACCCAAGACGGCGCGCGCTTTACATGGCTGAGCAAGCAATAAACAGCAAACCGCAAGGCGACGCATGGCGCAAGCCCCTGCGCGGACTTGTCTATATCGGCGCGGCAGGGGCTGTTCTTGGCAGCATCACGCCGTTTATGCCCATATCGGCACTGCTGACCGACCTGCCGAGCCATTTTGCCGCGTATTATTTTATCGGTCTGTTTTTTCTGGCCGCCCTCGCCGCCGCGGCCTTGCCGTTGGATTTTTCGCCGCGCGCGCATAAAGCTGTCTGGGGCGCGCTCGCCCTTGGCTTTGCGCTCAATACATGGACGCTGGCGCCCTATTATTTGCCCGCACCAAAAACAAAGCCTGCAACGTCTTTTAAAATTTTGCAGGCGAATGTGCTGTTTCTCAATCAGGATACAGATGCGCTGCAAAAACTGATTGCGGCGGAAAACCCCGATGTTATCGCGCTATCGGAAATTAACGCGGCACATGCCGCGTTTTTAAAAAAACTCGCCGCCGCCTATCCGCATTACCTGATAGAGCCGTCGCGCGATGCGCGCGGGCTTGCGTTTCTGTCGCGCCTGCCCACCCTTGCCATCAAACGCGTGTCTTTCGCAGATGCCAGCGTGCCCGCGCATGTGGCCACGCTCGACATAAACGAACATACGGTGCGGATTCTATCGCTACATCCGCGCACGCCCTTGCATGGGCTTGCGCTGCGCGATGCGGATTTTGCGGCCATTACCAAAGAATTTTCGGCGCACAAAGACACGCCGCTGGTTGTCACGGGGGATTTTAATGCAACGCCGTGGTGTCCCGCGCTTAAAAAACTCAAAACCGGTTTGTCATTAACAGATGCGCGGAACGGATACGGGCTGAACGGCACATGGCCTGTATGGCTGCCTGCGCCGCTGCGCCTGCCGATTGACCATGTACTGGTTAGCGAAAAAATTTCGGTGCAGGGTTACAAGCTTGCGCCTGCCACCGGCTCGGACCATCTGCCGACGGTGGCGGTTTTATCGTTGCGCACAGATTAAGTTGTCGGCGGACTTGCGGCGGGTTTTTGTTCCATCGACGGCCAGCGCGCATAGGCGAAAGCCCAGACCATCACCGGCGCCAGAAACGGCACGATAATCAAAAGCGCCCAATACGGGTTGCGCCCCGCACGCGCGGCAATCACCGCACCCGCGCACAGCATCGCAAAAATCGTCAGCCCCGCAACCAGATACGACAGCCATTCGGGGATGGAGGGGAAAAGCGCGTTCATGCCGCTGTCTCCTTTTTCGCGCGTTTCGGGCGCGGCGGCGGCGGCGGCAAAAGCGGCCATTTACGCAGCGCGGCCAGCATCACCAGCGCAAAACCCAAAAGCGGTACGAACAAAAGCACGGCATAGACGCAGGAAAGCCCCATGCGGCGATAGGCGCGCAGCACCGGCCACAAACACAAAACGGCGGCCAGATAGTACTGCGCCAGCGCGGAGTTTTGCAAAAGAGCGGTAAAATCAGCCATCAGTTGCTCCGGATATCGGGGATTTCAAACAAAAGCCAGACCAGCAGGCTGAGAACCACCAGTGCCCCGCCCTGATGCACCGCGCCGAGCGCAACAGGCACCGCATGCAAAAGCGCCGTCACGCCCAGCGCCGCCTGCGCCAGCAGCGCCCACGGCAAAAGACGGAACAGCGTGCCCGCGCGCCCCTGCAAATCAAACCCGCGCGCGCGCGCGAAAAGCCACAAACCGGAAACAACCGTCAATATCGCCAGCACGCGGTGGGTGAATTGTACCGTGGCGGGCTCTTCGATAAACGCCTTCCAAACTGGTTTATGCGCCCATAGCTCCGGCGGCAACCAATGCGCATCCATCATCGGAAAAGTATTATAAAGAAGCCCCGCGCGCAGCCCCGCCACAAACGCGCCCCAAATCATCGTCAAAACCGCAAGGGCGAGCACGATTTTGATACCGCCGCGCAAACCCGCGCCGCGCCCCGCATCCGGCGACGGGCGGAGAGAGAAAGCAAGCCCCATGCGCAGCAAACAGGCGTAAATCAAAAACGCCAGCATCAGATGCGCGGCCAAGCGGTAATGACTGACGGCGGGCATATCGACAAGGCCGCTTTTGACCATCAGCCAACCCATCAAACCCTGCGCAAAACCCAGCGCCAGAATGCCCAGCAATGGCGGTTTCGCCTCCGCCGGTATGCGCCCGCGCAGCCAGAAATAAGCCAATGGCAGCGCGTAAATCAAACCGATGATGCGCCCCCACAAACGGTGCAGCCATTCCCAGAAATAAATATCCTTGAATTCATCAAGGCTCATGCCGCGGTTGACCTTCAGGTATTGCGGCGTTTGTTTGTAAAGGTCGAATTCACGCTGCCAGTCCGCGGCGTTCAAGGGCGGCAACGCCCCTTTGACAGGCGCCCATTCCACAATCGACAAGCCCGATTCCGTCAGGCGCGTAACCGCGCCGATAATCGCCATCAGAAAAACCGCGGCGGCGCAGGCAAAAAGCCATGTGGCAATGGCGCGGCTGGAATCTTTTGTCGTGGCGGCTGTGGCAGATACGGGTGTCATGTCAAAGGCTCATAAACATCCGGACGGAAACAATCACCAGCACCACGGCGAACACACGGCGCAGCATCGCGCGCGGCATGTTATGCGACAAACGCACCCCCACAGGCGCCAGCAGCATGGACGAGGGGATAATCATCGCCACCGTCAAAAGATTCACATAGCCAATCGACCACGGCGGCAGC
>DQGU01000015.1:4163-4425 GCA_003524565.1 Rhodospirillaceae bacterium | reverse complement strand
CACAACAACATCATCACGCCACCAACCTCTTGCGGTATTCGAGGATGCGCTTTTCCATTTCGGGGCGGAAATGCTTGATGAGGCCTTGGATGGGCCATGCCGAAGCATCGCCGTGCGCGCAGATGGTATGGCCTTCGATTTCGGAGCCGATGTCGAGGAGCATGTCGATTTCCTCGATATTCGCCTCCCCCTTCACCATGCGCTGCATGATGCGGTACATCCAGCCCGTGCCTTCGCGGCAGGGCGTGCACTGGCCGCAGCT
>DQGU01000015.1:0-3919 GCA_003524565.1 Rhodospirillaceae bacterium | reverse complement strand
GTGCACTGGCCGCAGCTTTCGTGCCAGTAAAAACGCGCCAGACGCGCAATCGCGTAAACCACATCGGTCGATTTATCCATCACAATCACACCCGCGGTGCCAAGACCCGACCACGCGCCGCGCAGGGCGTCGAAATCCATGGTGATGGTGTCGCACACATCGCGCGGCAACAGACGCGTGGAGGAGCCGCCGGGGATAACGGCCAGCAGGTTGTCCCACCCGCCGCGCACGCCGCCAGCGTGTTTTTCAATCAAATCTTTCAGCGGCACGCCGAGAGCTTCTTCGACGTTGCACGGGTTATTGACGTGACCGGAAATGCAGAACACTTTCGTGCCGCGGTTCTTCTCGGGCCCGATGGACGCAAACCACGCGCCGCCACGGCGCAAGATTTCCGGCACCACGGCGATGGTTTCGATGTTGTTGACCGTCGTCGGGCAGGCATACAAACCCGCGCCCGCCGGAAACGGCGGCTTATTGCGCGGCATGCCTTTTTTGCCTTCGAGGGAGTTCAGAAGCGCGGTTTCTTCGCCGCAGATATAAGCCCCCGCCCCGCGGTGCAGATAAAGGTCAAAATCCCAACCGCTGCCGCTGGCGTTTTTGCCAATCAGACCGGCTGCGTAGGCTTCGTCGATGGCTTTTTGCAGCGCCATCGCTTCCATATAGAATTCGCCGCGAATGTAGATATAGCAAGCATGCGCGCGCATGGCGTAGGATGCGAGTAGCGCACCCTCCACAATCTTATGCGGCTCATGACGGATGATGTCGCGGTCTTTGCAGGTGCCCGGCTCGGATTCATCGGCGTTGATGACGAGGTAGTTCGGGCGGCCATCCTTGCTTTCTTTGGGCATGAAAGACCATTTCATACCCGTAGGAAAGCCCGCGCCACCGCGGCCGCGCAGTTCGGACGTTTTAACTTCTTCGATAATCCAGTCGTGGCCTTTGGCCATCAAATCCTTGGTGCCGCTCCAGTCACCGCGCGCCTGCGCGGATTTCAGGTCAGCGCCCTGCCAGCCGTAGAGGTTGGTAAAAATCCTGTCTTTATCCTGCAACATTATTTTTTCCCCTTCGCGGCATCGGTAGCGACCGGAATGCCCGCCTTGCCGGCCTGTTCGACCAGCGTTGTCGTGCCCGCGGCGCTCATAGATTTGTTGCGGCCGTCTTTCGACCCATGCTCCAGCGTTTTGCCAGCCTTGAGGTCGTCGAGAACCTTGACCACGTTTTCCGGCGTCAGGTCTTCGTAATATTCATCGCCGTTGCGCTGCACGACCGGCGCATTCACGCAGGCGCCGAGGCATTCGACATCGGTAATGGTGAACATACCGTCTTCGGTCGTTTCGCCCAGTTTGATGCCCAGATGTTTTTCGCATGCCGAAACCACCTCGGCGCTGCCGCGCAGCCAGCACGGCGTCGTGGTGCAGAATTGCAGGTGGTGTTTGCCGCGGGGTGCGAGGTTATACATGGTGTAGAACGTCGCAACTTCAAACACGCGGATGCGCGGCACGTCGAGGATGCGGGCGATTTCTTCCATCGCGGCCTCGGGTATCCAGTTGTCATGCTGGCGCTGCGCAAGGTCGAGCAGTGGCATGATGGCGCTTTGCTGCTTGCCTTTCGGGTATTTGGCGATGAACTGCTCGATATGTTTCATGTTCTCGGCGGAGAACTTGAATTCCTTCGGCTGTTCGAAATGTTTGTGACATGCGTGTGACATGACGACTGACTACTCCTCGTGACCTTTGTCATGCCGGACTTGTTCCGGCATCCAGAAGGCCGTCCGGCCGTCACATGACTTATATGACGCGCAGACGCGCTGCTGGATTCCGGCTTTCGCCGGAATGACGATGTAAATATGTTTGTTATTTGCGGACATCATCACCTGTCAATCTCGCCGAAAACGATGTCGAGCGAGCCGATAACCGACACCGCGTCGGCCAGCATGTGCCCTTTGGACATGAAATCCAGAGCGGACAAATGCGCAAAACCCGGGGCGCGGATGTGGCAGCGGTACGGCTTGTTGCTGCCGTCCGACACCAGATAGACGCCGAATTCGCCCTTGGGCGCTTCGACGGCCGTATAGGTCTCGCCCGCAGGCACATGGTAGCCTTCGGTATAAAGTTTGAAGTGGTGGATGAGCGCTTCCATCGAGTTTTTCATGTCCGCGCGGCTGGGCGGCGTGACCTTGTGGTCATCGACCATCACGGGCCCCTTGGGCATTTTCTCGATAGCCTGTTTCATGATTTTGCAGGACTGGCGCATTTCTTCGACACGCACCAGATAACGGGCGTAGCAATCGCCCGTGGTGCCTGTCGGAATGTCGAAATCCATATCGGCATAGCAGTCATAGGGCTGCGACTTGCGCAAATCCCACGGCACGCCCGATGCGCGCAGCATGGGGCCGGAGAATCCCCAGTCCAGTGCTTCACGCTTGGAAACAATGCCGATATCAACCGTACGCTGTTTGAAAATGCGGTTTTCGGTCAGCAGGCTTTCCATGTCATTGATGAATTCAAGCACGCTGTCGGCATAGGCATACATGTCTTCGGCAAGACCTGCCGGCATGTCCTGATGCACCCCGCCGGGGCGGAAATAGTTGGCATGCAGGCGCGCGCCGCAAACGCGCTCGTAAAACTCCATGCCGATTTCGCGCTCTTCAAAACCCCAAAGCGCGGGCGTCAGCGCGCCCACGTCAAGCGCATAGGTCGTCAGGTTCAAAATGTGGTTCAGCACACGGCCCAGCTCCGCGAACAGCACGCGGATATGCTGCGCCCGCGCGGGCGCAGTGATGCCCAGCAGCTTCTCAACGCCGAGCGCGAAAGCGTGTTCCTGATTCATCGGCGCGACGTAATCGAGACGGTCGAAATACGGCACAGCCTGCAGATAGGTTTTGTATTCGATAAGCTTTTCAGTGCCGCGGTGCAGAAGACCGATGTGGGGGTCTGCACGCTCCACCACCTCGCCGTCCATTTCAAGGATGAGGCGCAAAACCCCGTGCGCCGCAGGGTGCTGCGGGCCGAAGTTGATGGTATAGGGCTTAATCTTCTCGCGCGGGGCGATATCCATGTCCTCTGCGCTCATGCCTTTTTCTCCTCAAGCGGTTTCAAATCCGCGCCGACTTTTTGCTTCACGGCTTTTTCGTCGCCCGGCAGCTGCATGGTCGTCATGCCTTCCCACGGGCTGGTGAAATCGAAGTTGCGGAATTCCTGCGCCAGCTTCACGGGCTCGTACACCACGCGTTTTTGCGTTTCGTCATAGCGCACTTCGACAAAACCCGTCAGCGGGAAGTCTTTGCGCAGCGGGTGGCCTTCGAAGCCGTAATCAGTCAGGATGCGGCGCATGTCGGGGTGGTCGTTGAAGCGGATGCCGTACATGTCCCACACTTCGCGTTCAAACCAGTTCGCACCGCTGAAAATGCCGCAAACGGAATCAACCGGCGTTTCCTCGTCCGTCGTTACTTTGACGCGGATGCGGTGGTTGTGTTTGAGGCTCAGGAGGTTATAGACCACCTCGAAACGCTCGTCGCGCTCTGGGTAATCCACGCCGCAAACGTCCATCAACTGGCGGAAATCGCAGTTGGCGTCGTTGACAAGGAACGTCACAAAGCGGCGCAGGCTTTCGCGGCGCACGGTGAAAATCAGCTCCCCGCGTATCATTTCTTTTTTGAGGATGGCGGGCGTCATCGCCGCTTCGATATAATCCCCAAGACCTTCGACGTTTTCGACGGACATATCTGTTACCTCACAAGGCGCGAGCCTTCGCGCTGGATTTTTTTCTGGAGCTGCAGGATACCGTACACCAGCGCCTCTGCGGTCGGCGGGCAGCCCGGCACATAAATATCAACCGGCACCACGCGGTCGCAACCGCGCACGACGGAATAGGAATAGTGATAGTACCCGCCCCCGTTGGCGCAGGAACCCATGGAAAT